>JAWUYQ010000065.1:0-12376 GCA_034110725.1 Flavobacteriaceae bacterium | reverse complement strand
TATTTTCATTATTTTTTAAACAATCCGTGTTTTGATTCAAAGTTATTATTAGCAAAAAAAGAAGGTGTAGTAATAGCTGGAGCTATCTTTACAATAACAAATAAAATTATGCAATATCATCTAGCAGGGACTAAATATGAGTATATTAGAAAAACACCAATGAAACTTATACTAGATGAAGCTAGATTATTAGGAAATGAATTAAATTTAGATTATTTGCATTTAGGAGGAGGAGTTGGAGGTAGTGATGATGATTCCTTATACAAATTTAAATCAGGTTTTTCAGATAAAAATTTTGCTTTCAAAATATGGCAACTTATAGTTAACCAAGAATTATATGATAAGTTAATGAACGACAAAAAAGTAGATAAAACAAGTTCCTTTTTTCCAATCTACAGAGCATAATTATAAAAAAGAATGAAACGTATTTTCGACTTTTTTGCTGCATTAATATTACTTTTAATAATAGGTTTTCCTTTAATTATTTTAGTAATAGTGGCAAGGTTTTATAATGGTGGGACAGGAGTATTTAAACAAACAAGAGTTGGAAAAGATGCAGGACTATTTACAATATATAAGCTACAGACCTATAATATGCATGAGGGTAAAGTAAGTAAAATAGGACGGTTTTTAAGAAAATCGAAAATAGATGAATTACCTCAGTTAGTAAATATTATAAAAGGAGAAATAAGCTTTGTTGGACCTAGACCAGATATAGAAGGCTATGCAAATAAGTTAAAAGGGGAAAACAAAAAAATATTAAAACTTAGGCCGGGGCTTACTGGGCCAGCAAGTCTTAAATATTATAACGAAGAAGCTATCCTACAACAACAGGAAAACCCAAAAGAGTATAATGATAAAGTAATTTATCCTGATAAAATTAAAATGAATTTAGATTACTATTATAATCGAACATTTATAGGTGATATTAAGTTAATATTGAAAACAATTTTAAAAATAATTTCATAAAAAATGAATTCAAAAATATGGCTATCCTCACCTCACATGGGAGGAACTGAGCAAAAATATATAAATGAAGCTTTTCAAGAGAATTGGATAGCTCCTTTAGGCCCAAATGTTACAGGTTTCGAAAAAGACTTAGAAAACTATTTAGGCGAGAATAAAAAAGTAGCAGCTTTATCCTCCGGAACTTCAGCTATTCATTTGGCTTTAGTATTAGCTGGGGTAGTGTACAATGATGAGGTTTTATGTCAGAGTTTTACATTTTCAGCTTCAGCCAATCCTATAACATATCAAGGAGCAATCCCAGTATTTGTAGATAGCGAGAAAGATACTTGGAATATGTGCCCAGTTTATTTAGAAGAAGCAATTAAATATAGAATAGCTATTGGAAAAAAGCCAAAAGCTATAATTGTTGTTCATTTATATGGTATGCCAGCTAAAATAGTGGAGATACAAGCTATAGCTAAACATTATGGAATTGTGCTTATAGAAGATGCTGCAGAAGCCTTAGGGTCTACCTATAAAGGACAAAAGTGTGGTACGTTTGGTGATTATGGGATATTGTCTTTTAACGGAAACAAAATTATTACAACATCAGGAGGAGGTGCTTTAGTTTGCAAAAATGAAGAAACAAAAACTAGAGCCATATTTTTAGCTACTCAAGCAAGAGATGACGCACCTCATTATCAACATTCAGAAATTGGATATAATTATAGAATGAGTAATATAGTTGCTGGGATTGGAAGAGGGCAAATGGAAGTGTTGGATAAACATATTAGTTTGCGACAAGAGATGCACCATTTTTATACTGAAATATTCAAAGAAGTAGCAGGAGTAACTATTTTTAAAGAGCCCAATGAGTCCTATATATCCAATCATTGGTTGAGTTGTATTTTGGTAGACGAAAAAGAAGCTGGACTCACAAGAGAAGATATTAGGCTGAAATTAGATTCGAACAATATAGAATCTAGACCACTTTGGAAACCAATGCATTTGCAGCCAGTATTTGCTACGAGTGATTTTTATGGAAATGGATATTGTAAAAAATTATTTAATGCAGGATTGTGCTTGCCTTCAGGATCTAATTTGATAGATGAAGATAGACAAAGGATTCAACAAGTGTTACTAGAACTTTTGTAGGGTTTAAAAATAAACCATTACTATTTTATATATTGCTTTTATAAAACCTATTTTGTGAACTATACTCTTTTATTGTTTTCGATATCCTTTTTGTTGTGGTTTTTTATTTTTTATAAAAGTTTAAAAATAATGCCCACTATTCAGGAGCGCATATTAATAATATCAACTACAATTTTACATGTGTTTTTTTGCTTTTTCCATTACAATAATGTTAATGGAAAAAACTTAGATGCTGACCATTTTTATAATACGGCACTGACTGCAGATTCATGGTTTGAAACTTTTGGGTTAGGAACTAAGTTTATGTCTTTTATTAGCTACCCGCTTATCAAACTAGGTTGTAATCAACTCTCTCTTTTTATTCTATTTAGTGTTATTAGTTTTTCAGGATTTATTCTTTTTTTAAAACTACTTAATGTATCTGTAGTAAGAAAGGGTTTTTTACCTGTTTATTTTTTTATTTTTTTATTGCCGTCATTACATTTTTGGGGAGGCTCTTATAGTAAGGAGGCGTTAATTTTTCCGTTAATGATTTTTCTTCTTTATAAGATTAAAGAAAAAAAATATAAAGAGCCATTACTGTATATAGTATTATTATTAATATTATTTATAAGGCCATATTTATTTTTCATTGTTATAGGAGCATTTACTGTTACTTTATTTACGGAGAAAGAGAAGTTAAAGACAAAGTTTTTATTTCTAGGGATTATTGTTTTTATACTCGTATTAATGACACCTATTTTAATAAATTTTTTAAAAATTACGAGCATAGGAAGTATATATAAAAACTATAGAGATATAGCTGTTTATGCATCAGAAGCAGGAAATAGTTCTATAAATTTATTAGAGAGCAATTATTTTGAACGTTTGTCATTAGTATTATTCAGACCACTATTTTATGACGCAACAACCTTTTATCAGTATTATATTTCAGTAGAGAATTTATTGGTATTGAGTACAGTGATTTATCTTGTATGCAGAGTAAGAAAGGGTTCTTTAAAAAAAGAAATGTTTTTAGTTAAATTTTCATTGATTACAAGCTTATTTGTAATTCTCTTTTTAAGTATATACATGTATAACTTAGGCCTAGCAAGTAGGATGAGGGTTATGTTTATTCCTTATTTGTTTTATGGCTTATTGAAAGTTAAAGTAAACAAGCCATAGTTCATTTTTATTAGTTATTTTTGAAGTATTGACTCCCAAATCAGTGAATAAACATAGTATGAGTTTTTTAAAAACAATACAGTTAGCCGTTAAACAAGTTTTTAAGTCAAGCAAAAAAACATTTGATTTTGAAAATATTGGATATTTGCCTAGATGGTTAATTATCTTGTTTGATATATCATTGTGTGTAATTGCATTGTTAATTACATCATATATAATTACAAATGTTTTAGATAAACCTGATCATTACCTTGAATTTGGGAAAGCAGAAATTCTAATCATAGGAGTGAATGCAATTTTCTTTTTATTTTTCAGGACTTATGCGGGGTTAATTAGGCACTCATCTTTCATTGATGCTATTAAATTTTTTCTTGCTTCATCAGGAACTTTTTTTTCGTTACTAGCCATAAATTATTTATTTTTAGAAGGAGAAAAGTTATTGCCAATCTCAAAACTGGTTATCTATTTTAGTATTTCATTTTCTTTTTTATTTTTATTTAGGGTTTTAGTAAAACAAGTTTTTGAATCGTATTTTAAATATACCAATACAAATGGTGTTACAAGAGCATTAATTTATGGATCAAACACAAACGCCATTGCTATAGCTAATGCATTAAAGTCAGAAATACCTTCGAGATTTAAGATTATTGGTTTTGTAAGCACGAATAGAGATGAGAGTAAACAAATATTAGGACTTCCAATTTATTCATTAAGAAAGAATATCTCGGTTTTAATAAGAGCATATAAGGCAGAAGCATTGATATTAGCAGATAAGAACTTATCTAGAGAAGAACGTATTGTTTTGGTTGATGATTGTTTAGATCATAATTATAAAGTTTTTAGAGCCCCATTAGTTTCTGACTTAGAGGATGATAAAAACTTGACCAATCAAATTCAAAATATTCAAATTGAAGATTTATTAGAAAGAAGCCCAATAGTTTTGGATAATAAATTAATAGCGAAAGAATTATTTAATAAAACTGTTTTAGTTACAGGAGGAGCAGGGTCTATTGGAAGCGAAATAATTAGGCAAATAGCTAATTATCAAACAAAAAAAATTATAATTTTAGATCAAGCCGAAACACCGCTTTATCAAATAGAGTCGGAATTAAGCTCAAAGTTTCCAGAGAAAGATTTTGATTGTGTAATCGCGGATGTTTCTGAATATAAAAATCTAGATCATTTATTTAATAAATATAAGCCCGAAGTAATTTATCATGCAGCTGCATATAAACATGTACCATTGATGGAAAATAATCCTTCAGAAGCGATATTTACAAATGTTTTAGGAAGTAAAAATTTAGCAGATTTATCAATTAAATACAAAATTGAAAAATTTGTAATGGTCTCTACTGATAAGGCTGTAAACCCAAGTAATGTAATGGGAGCTTCAAAGAGGATAGCTGAAATGTATGTGCAATCGCTATTTTTTGAACACAAAAACGAGAATATTAAATCAACTAATTTTATAACTACAAGGTTTGGAAATGTATTAGGGTCTAATGGTTCTGTAGTGCCATTGTTTAAAAAACAGATTGAAGAAGGAGGTCCATTAACCATTACGCATCCGGATATTATAAGGTTTTTCATGACAATTCCCGAAGCTTGTCAATTAGTTTTAGAGGCTGGAGCAATGGGGAATGGCGGAGAGATTTTTATCTTTGATATGGGGAAAGCTGTTAAAATAATTGATTTAGCCAAAAAAATAATAAAACTTGCTGGTTTTGAGCCTTACAAAGACATAGATATAAAAACAATTGGATTACGACCAGGTGAAAAACTTTATGAAGAGTTATTAAATGATAAATCAACATCTTTGCCAACTTATCATGAAAAAATAATGATAGCAAAAGTCGCTATAGCTAATCATAGAGACTTGAATTCCGAAATAGAAACACTGGTTGATTTTGCCAGAGAATTTGACAATGCTAATTTAGTAAGTCAAATGAAAAAAATAGTACCAGAATTTAAAAGCATGAACTCGATTTTTGAAGCATTAGATTAGAGTAATTATGTCTAAAAAGATAATAGTGCCTTAATAGAAAATATTATATTTGAAATCCTTAAGATGAGAGTTTTAATATGAAAATAACAGTTGTAGGAACAGGATATGTTGGTTTGGTAACAGGAACTTGTTTAGCAGAAACAGGAAATGAAGTTATTTGTGTAGATATTGATGCTCAGAAAGTTGCTACAATGCAGCAAGGCAACGTTCCTATTTATGAGCCCCATTTAGATGTATTATTTCAACGAAATATAAAAGCGAATAGGTTAAAATTTACAACTTCATTAGAAGAAGGGTTGTCTTTTGGAGACATCGTTTTTTTAGCACTACCAACACCTGAGGATGAAGATGGATCAGCAGACTTATCATACATATTGGGGGTTGCTAATCAAATTGGGAGTTTAATTTCCGATTATAAAGTCATTGTAGATAAGAGTACCGTTCCCGTTGGAACAGCCGAAAAAGTTACAGCAGCAATTGCGAAAAATGCTAAAGTTGAATTTGATGTAGTTTCAAATCCGGAATTTTTAAGAGAAGGGTTTGCTGTAGATGATTTCCTAAAACCAGAACGTATTGTAGTAGGTGCTAGCTCGCAACGAGCTATCGATTTAATGAATAAGTTATACAAACCATTTGTAAGATCAGGAAACCCTATTATTATCATGGATGAAAAATCTGCCGAACTTACTAAATATGCTGCAAACTCATTTTTAGCAACTAAGATTACATTTATGAATGAAATTGCTAACTATTGTGAGAAAGTAGGAGCGGATGTTGATAAGGTAAGAATTGGGATGGGAACAGATTCAAGAATCGGAAAACGTTTCTTATTCCCAGGAATTGGTTACGGTGGTTCTTGTTTTCCTAAAGACGTGAAAGCATTGCAAAAATCAGGAAGAGATAATGGTTATGAATTTGAAATTTTAGATTCAGTAATAGAAGTAAATAATGTTCAAAAAACAATTTTACTACCCAAAGTGGCTTCTTATTTTAACGATAATTTAGAAGGTAAAACTATTGCAATATGGGGCTTGGCGTTTAAACCAGAAACAGATGATATACGTGAAGCACCTGCTTTATATATTATTGATGAATTACTAAGTAAGGGCGCAAAAGTTGTTGCTTTTGATCCTGAAGCAATGCCGAATGTGAAACGTAAATATGGAGATAAGATCTCTTTCTCTAACACGATGTATGATGTATTAAATAAAGCAGATGCGTTAATTATAAGTACAGAATGGAGTATTTTCAGAACACCTGATTTTAATAAAATAAAAGAACTATTGAATAATACTGTGATTTTTGATGGAAGAAATCTATATGATGTAAATGATATGGAAAAGGAAGGAATCACATATGTATCAATTGGAAGAAAGGAAGTAAACTAATGAAGGAAAGAGTTTTAATTACAGGAGCAGCAGGGTTTTTAGGGTCACATTTATGTGATAAATTTATCAAAGAAGGATACCATGTAATTGCAATGGACAACCTAATTACTGGAGATTTAAAAAATATTGAGCATTTGTTCAAATTGGAAAATTTTGAGTTTTGTCATCATGATATCACTAAGTTTATTCATGTTCCCGGGGACTTGGATTATATATTACATTTTGCTTCACCAGCAAGTCCTATTGATTATTTGAAAATACCAATTCAAACTTTAAAAGTAGGTTCATTAGGTACTCATAATTTATTAGGATTAGCAAAAGAGAAAAATGCTAGAATGTTAATAGCATCTACATCTGAAATATATGGAGATCCTTTAGTTCATCCTCAAACAGAAGATTATTTTGGGAACGTGAACACCATAGGTCCTAGAGGTGTTTATGATGAAGCAAAAAGGTTTCAAGAATCAATTACTATGGCATACCATAGGTTTCATGGATTAGAAACTAGAATAGTAAGAATATTTAATACATACGGTCCAAGAATGCGTCTGAATGATGGGAGAGTTATTCCAGCATTTATTGGACAAGCATTACGTGGTGAAGACTTAACTATTTTTGGTGACGGGATGCAAACAAGATCATTCTGTTATGTGTCTGATCAAGTAGAAGGTATCTATAAATTGTTATTAAGTGATTATAGCTTGCCAGTTAATATTGGTAACCCTAACGAAATAACAATTAAAGACTTTGCAGATGAAATAATTCGTCTGACAGGTACAGATCAAAAAGTGACTTACAAAGACTTGCCTCAAGATGATCCATTACAAAGACAACCAGACATTTCTTTAGCAAAAGAATTATTAGGTTGGGAGCCAAAAGTTAATCGTTCAGAAGGAATGAAACTAACTTTAGATTATTTTAAAAACCTAACAGAAGACGAATTATATAAAAAAGATCATAAAGATTTCAAAAAACACATACTAAAGTAAAGGAATAGTCGTTTTTACTGCTGACTAATGCATGAAGCAATTAATCGTTTTCATGACAATTAGGTAATTTATTTACTGATGATATTTAAACGTGGGAGATATTCAGGATTAATACGTCCAATATTATATATAGCAGATATTATAATATTGATGTTATTTGTTGTGCTATTACATCCCGGTAGGTATGATTCTATTTACTTTGGCCCTTTTTTAATTATTGGTTGGGTAATAACTTCTTTTTTTACCGGATATTATAATATATATCGGTTTACGTCACCTATAAAAATAATGCATATCGCCTTAAGACAATACGCACTATATTCTCTTCTTTATGTTTCTTATTTTGGATTTAGTCAAACAATATTAGAGATACCAAAAGTAATAGGTTACTTAACGGTATTATTCGGAGCCTTGTTAGCGGTTAAGTTTTTAATGTTTTGGGCTCTGAAAAAATACCGGTTAAAAGGTGGAAATGGTCGTAAAACTGTTATTTTAGGTAATAATCAAGCTACTAAAGCGTTAGAAACATTTTTTCTTAAAAAACCAATTTTCGGGTATGACTATTTAGGGTATTTTACCAATACAAAAAATGATAAGAAGCTTGGAGGTTTCGAGGATTTCTTTACTTATATAAAAGAAAGAGATATTGATGATATTTATTGCTCAATAAGTGAGTTTACGGAAGTAGAAATTGAAAAGTTAATTAAATACTCTAACACCCATTTTAAAACTCTAAAATTTATTCCAGATTCTAATCAAATTTTATCATCTGGTTTTGAGGTGGATTATTATGATTATTTTCCAGTACTTACAATGAGTGAATTGGCATTAAATAAACGCTCTTATAGATTTATAAAAAGAGTTTTTGACATCGTGTTTTCAGTATTAGTAATCGTTGGATTACTATCCTGGTTAGTTCCATTATTATACATATTAACTAAATTTGAATCTAAAGGGGCGTTGTTTTATATACAAGAACGAAACGGGTTAGATTATAAAAAGTTCAATTGCTATAAATTTAGAACGCTTAAAGTTGGTAAGTCAGATGAGAATCACGTAAGTACAAATGATAGCCGTGTAACTAAATTAGGTAGGTTTTTACGTAAAACAAGTATTGATGAACTTCCTCAGTTTATTAATGTATTAAGGGGAGATATGTCAGTTGTTGGTCCACGACCACATATGCTAGCATATAATAAGGCATATGCAAATCAAGTAGACAATGTGCAATTAATGGCAAGACATCGTATTGTTCCTGGTATAACCGGATTAGCGCAAGTACGAGGGTTTAGAGGAGCAATTGAAAAAGATGCTGATATTATTGGTAGGGTAAAACTAGATTTATTTTATATTAAAAACTGGTCCGTACTATTAGATATGAAAATCATCTTAATGACCCTAGTGAAACTTATTATTGGAGATGAAAAAGCGTATTAGTTAGAGTTTCTCAAGTTCTATGATAAAGTGTTCAAATTGCTTTTCCAAATTAAATTCAATTTCTGCAGTTTTAAGAATAGCCTTCTTTTTTGGAAGTGTTATTTTATTGTCACTTAAATCGATTATAGCATTATTCAAAGCATTGTAATCTAACGAGTTTATCGTAAGCCCTAGTTGATGCTTTTTAACCAAATCATTTCCTTCACCGTCAGAAAAATATAATATTGGAAGCCCAAGTCGAGCATATTCGAAAATTTTAGAGGGGACAGAACCGTAAATTCGATTGATTAACGGGATTAGAGTTAAGTCAAACTCACTAAGCTTTTTGTGTAATACCTTACGTTCAACGGAACCATGGTATATTATATTTTTATTATTCTTAATATATTCTATTATTTGATTTGCCTCTGGGCCATTGCCGTAAATATGGAGTTCTACATTATCTGGTAAATTCAATTCTTTACAAATATTCAATACTCCCTGTGCTATACCAAGTAATCCAGCATATACAATTTTTAGGGTTTTAATATTTGTATTTTCTTCAATTGATTTTGTATCGAAATCTGGGTAATTCCTATATAGAAACTGAGCTTTATTTGGAACGTTTTTCTTAAAATGATCTAGGATTTCTTGAGATTGACCTAATAACAAATCAGAGTTTCTATAATTAAACAATTCTATTTTTTCTAACACGGAATAATAAACCCCTTTATTTAATAGTCCCATTTCTAAACCAGCCAATGGCCATAAATCAGATACATTTAATATGATTTCCTTTCCTTTTATTTTACTTATTAATACTCCGAAAAACCCTACAAATAAAGGCGAACACTGAATAATTGCTTTTTCAGGAGTTTTCTTAAATAATAGGAAAAAGAATAAATGCACTGCAAAAGAAAGCATAGAAAATAAGCGGACAAACTTATTTTTAGACTTACTAGCAAATAACCACAGCCTATAAACAGTTAATTTGTTTTCTATAGTTTTACTGTAACGTTTGCCTCTGTGTGTATCAAATATTTTACCAAAAGGATAGTTGGGTAAAGGGCAAACAACTGTAACCTCGTAATTGTTTTTGGATAATGATGTAGCAAGAGTATAAATTCTATTTGGAGCAGCACCGCTTTCAGGAGGAAAGTAATTACTGATAATAAGAATGTCCTTTTTTGGATTAGACGCTGTATTCATTGAGGGTGTTACTATTGTTTAATTAATGAGGTAAACTGTTTCAGTTTTCCACTTTTTGAACGTTCCAGCTGATTGAATCTATAAAATACTACTTCAAGATTTGGTTCAAGGTATTCATACAGTGCGCTTCTAACATTACTCATTTGCTTTTCGCTTAATTCATTATCTGATGCGTAATGAATTTCAAAAGTATTTAGGGTTGTTTGTACTACCTTAATTTCTTTCACGGTTCCAGTATCTTTCATTATAGATTTGGTGACATAATAGAAACTTAGCCCTGGAGCAATTTTTCCGCTAGGTAAACGAACTATATCTTCTCTCCGCCCTTCAAGTTTTTCTAAAAGAATAGTTTTGGAATCATTTTTTTTTAAAATACCCAGATCTCCTAATTCATACCTAATAAACGGATGTGCTTTATTATATAAGGAAGTTACAATAATTCGTCCTAACTGCCCATAAGGTAATGGTGTGTTATTGTCGTCAACTATTTCAATAAATAAGGATTCGGTATTAATAATCCATTGATTTTTGGTGTTTTGAAAAGCAATCAAATCTAGTTCGGAAGCTCCGTATTCATTAACTATAGGAATTCCAAACGCAGAATTCATAGCTGTTTTATCTTCTTCAAAACACATTTCAGAAGTTACTACACAAGCTTTTAAGCTTGGGCAAACATCTTTTAAAACGATGCTTTTTGAGTTTAAATAATTTGCAAAAGCTACAATTACGGTAGTGTATCCGTTAAGGTAAACGAATTTTGTGTCTTTAAATTTTTCAATCCATTTTTCAAAGGCATCATCTGACAAATCAAAAACATTAAACCGATATCTATTTGCAAAATAATCTTTTGTGCGCTCTTTTATTTTAGGCATGGTTTGACTCGGAAGGCCATAGAAACGAGCTTGTTTTTCCCCATATAAGCCATGCCAGTTAAACCTATTTTGTATGATTGACCAAGTTAGTGCATGAGTAAATTTATCTTTCGCGAAATAAAAAGGATTCCCTGTTGAGCCGGAAGTTTTATTTACATAAACACTTTTTAAAGTATAGCCATTACTTAAGCGATCTTTTAAAGGAGCTTGTAAGTCTGATTTGGTTAAAACAGGTAATTCATTCCAAGTTGTAAATCCTTTTTTACACACCGATTTGTAAAAAGGATTGTTTTTCAAATGAAACAACAGAATATCCTCTTTAGCCTTGCTGACATATGCCTCATAATTCTGTTCGCTAATATTCTGAATTTCACGCAACTTATTTTGAGTTTCCTTAATTGGAAAACCGTTTAGTTTTAATGAAAAATTCGTGATGTTCATGTAATAAATATTAGCTTTGCTAAATTAAAATTTTACAACAACATAACTAAACAATACACAATGAATATTTTAATATTAGGTTAGTGAGGAAGAGAGCATGCATTTGCTTGGAAACTTAGTCAAAGTAAGCAATGTGGCAATTTATTTGTCGCTCCAGGAAATGCAGGGACAACTAAAATTGCAACAAATGTAGCTATTGGTGTAAATGATTTTGCTAAAATTAAGGAATTTGTTTTAGAAGAAGATATTGAAATGGTAGTTGTGGGTCCTGAAGATCCATTGGTAAATGGAATTCACGATTTCTTTTTAAAAGATTTCTTTTTGAAAGAGGTCATTGTAATTGGACCTGAAAAATTAGGCGCAACATTAGAAGGAAGTAAAGAATTTTCTAAAGAATTTATGTATCGCCATAACATACCAACTGCAGCCTATGAAAGTTTTACTGCTGAAACAGTTGAAAAAGGGTGTGAGTTTTTGGAAACATTAAAAGCACCATATGTATTAAAAGCAGATGGATTAGCAGCTGGTAAAGGAGTACTGATTATTGATGATTTAGAAGAAGCTAAAGTATCTTTAAGAGAGATGTTAGTTGATGCGAAGTTTGGAGATGCAAGTACTAAGTTTGTTATTGAAGAATTTTTAGATGGTCTGGAATTAATTTGTTTTGTATTGACAGATTGTAAAAATTATAAAATTTTACCAACAGCTAAGGATTATAAAAGTATTGCAGAAGGAGTTAGAGGTTTAAATACAGGGGGAATGGGAGCTATTTCGCCAGTTCCTTTTTTA
>JAWUYQ010000064.1:0-14054 GCA_034110725.1 Flavobacteriaceae bacterium | reverse complement strand
TCCGCTAATAGCATCCAATATTTGAAGATCATTTGCGGTTTGAATAAAGTTCTTAGAATAGCTGCAGTGGCTCAGTACATCTTCTAGTTCAGATTTATCAATTTTTAAGAAATAATATTTAATATCAAATCTATTATTACCTCTTCAAAATCTTATACTCTTCAAAACATCCGCTAATAGCATCCAATATTTGAAGATCATTTGCGGTTTGAATAAAGTTCTTAGAATAGCTGCAGTGGCTCAGTACATCTTCTAGTTCAGATTTATCAATTTGTAAGAAAGAAGTTAAAAGTTCTCTATCAAACTTTTGAGATAAGAGCTTGCGTATTTCGTCATTCTTTTTCATTTGACGTAATTTACGCATTTGCTTGCTTTTTTTGCTAAAGGTATTATAGAGTAAATCGGCAGGATTAAAAATAGCACCCAATACTTTACTGATTGCTCCGGGGCCTTTTTTTCCAGCTTCATAACCTTTTTGTAATCCTGAAATACTGTATTGTTGTGAGTTGTTAATTGGTATGTACTTTGTATCAATGTCTAAGTAACCGGTTAATGTGTGTGGTTTAATTAAAATTTCTTCCAAAGCATAGGCGCTTTCAGTTAATTCAATATTTGAATTCCCGAATTTAATCCAGTCGTTAGTGACCTTTATTTTGATTGATTTGTAGCCTAGAAAAGACAAATGTAATGTATCATTTACGGCAGCTTTGATATTGAAGTCTCCTTTTTTATTGGTAATACTTCCGGTAACAATATTTAAGTTTATTACATGGACGTTCTCAAGTCCTGTACCTGACGTGTTAACTACTTTTCCTGAAATTGATTGTACGTTTTGTGCAAATGACAGTGTACATAAAACGAATAAAATTAGTGTAAGTAGTAAATTCTTCAAGTGTTAGCTTTTTATTATTGGTACTAATTTAAACTAAAAAAAGTGCCTAGGCACTTTTTTTAGTTAAATATTAACAATATGTATGTTAGTCTCTTCTTGAGCGTCTTCCTTCGAAAGAAGCTCTTGGTCTATCGTCTCTTGAACCTCTATCAGATGATGAACTTCTTCTGTCTCCTCTATCAGATGAAGAATCTCTTCTGTCACTTCTGTCAGATGAAGATTCTCTTCTGTCACCTCTGTCAGATGAAGATTCTCTTCTTTCTCTGAATCCGCCAGAATCACCGTCTCTACTTCCGCTGCTTCTTCTTCTGTCTCCTCCTGAAGATTCTCTTCTTTCTCTGAATCCACCAGAATCACCGTCTCTACGTCCGCTGCTTCTTTTTCTGTCTCCACCACCGCTTCGACCTCTGAATCCACCTGAATCACCTCCACGACTTCTTCCACGATCTCCGCGACCTCCACGATCTCTTCCACCGCCACCACCGCCTCCGGTGTTGTTAGAAACTTCAACATTCACAAAACGTCCATCAACTTTGTAGTCTTTGAAGAATTCCATGATTTTTTCTTTGTGTGCTTCATCAGTATTAAAGAAAGAGAAGCTCTCTTTACAATCTACTTTGAAAACATCATCACGTCCAAGTTCTAAAGTGTCTTTTAAGAAATCCTTTAAACGCATCCAGTCATATCCGTCTTTTTCACCAACATTGATGAAATAACGAGTTGAACCATCTGGTGCCGATTCTCTTGAAGAGCGTTCGTCACTTGAAGGTTTAGGATCTCTAGATTTCTTATAGTAGTTAGAAAAACGTGTAAATTCTACTGAGAAGAATTTCTTAATTAACTCTTCTTTAGATAATTCTTCTAAAGATTCATTTAATTGAGGTAAATATTCTTCAATATCCTCGTTAATCTCAGTGTTCTTTACGCTATTTACTAAGTGGAATAATTGTACTTCACAAATTTCTTTTCCACTAGGAATATCTTTCTTGATAAAATCAGTCTTTAAAATACGTTCTAAAGATTTGATTTTACGCATCTCACTTTTAGTAACAATAACTATAGAGATACCAGATTTACCTGCTCTACCAGTTCTACCACTACGGTGAGTATAGGTTTCGATTTCATCAGGTAATTGGTAATTTACTACGTGAGTAATATCATTTACATCAATACCACGTGCAGCAACATCAGTAGCAACTAGCATTTGAATTTGCTTGTTACGGAATGATTTCATTACTGTATCACGTTGGCTCTGACTTAAATCACCGTGAATTGCAGCAGCGTTGTATCCGTCTTCAATTAACTTTTCAGCAACTGCTTGTGTATCTCTTTTTGTTCTACAGAATACTACTGAGAATATTCCTGGGTTAGCATCAGCTAAACGTTTTAATGCTGAGTAACGATCTCTTCCTGATACTTGGTAGTATTCATGAGATACGTTTTTGTTTCCTGCATTTTTAGTACCAACAGTAATTTCCATTGGGTTATTCATGAATTTTTTCGCAATAGTCGCTACCTCTTTTGGCATCGTTGCAGAAAATAACCATATATTCTTTTCGTCTGGAGTGTCAGATAATATTTCAGTAATGTCTTCATAGAATCCCATGTTTAACATTTCATCAGCTTCATCTAAAACACAAACATCAATTTTTCTGATATCTACCATTCCACGACGAATCATGTCACCCATTCTTCCAGGAGTTGCAACAATAATTTGTGCACCTCTTTTTATTTCTCTTGATTGGTCTTGAATACTTGCTCCACCATAAACGGCAACAACATTTAATCCTTTAACGTGTTTTGAGTAGTTTTTTAACTCGTTTGTGATTTGTAAACACAATTCACGAGTTGGAGATAAGATTAATCCTTGAGTAGTTCTGCTTGTTGCATCTACTTTTTCAACTAAAGGAAAACCGAAAGCTGCTGTTTTACCTGTTCCAGTTTGAGCAAGTGAAACGATGTCAGTGTCGTTTTCTAATAATAAAGGGATTGTTTTTTCTTGTACTTCAGACGGAGTTTCAAAACCCATGTCTTTAATTGCCTTTAAGCTGTTTTCGCCTAGGCCTAATTCTTCAAATGTTGCCATTTATTTTTTATTTTACTGTTCGCAAATGTGTTACTTAGAGCACCCCATTCGTGTAAAATAAAGCTCTTTGGTAACACCAACCACCATTCTGATGGTTTTTTTAAATTCGGTGCAAATATACGCTTTTATTCCTAAGGCACTAATAAATGTAGCTTTAGTTATTTAAAAGACTTAAAAACTTGTCTAAATGTAATGTTTGTTTTACTTTTGGTAAAAAATATAATACATTACTTATGGAAAAATCATATTTATTACCACATCGGTTTAAGAAAACGGGGTGGATTTTGTTAGTTTTAGGAATAGCTTTTGGGATTGCAATGCGATTCTTCGGGATAGATTCAGATTATTTTGGAAGAATTCCTTTTTTAGGGATTGTAACGGAGAATTTTTTAACGTCTAATAAACATTTTTTTAAAGTCGCTGAAAATGGTTTTTTAGATGAACTTGTGGCTGTGTTGATTATTTTAGGAGGGGTTCTTGTTGGGTTTTGTAAAACAAAAATTGAGGATGAGTTTATATTACAAATGCGTTTGAGTTCTTTAGTATGGTCAGTATATGTTAATTACGGGATCTTGTTTTTAGCGGTGTTATTTGTGTTTGATATGCCTTTTTTTGATGTTATGGTATTGAATATGTTTACGGTGTTGTTATTTTTTATTATTCGGTTTCATATTCAATTACATAAAGCTAATCGTTTGTAATTATGAAAAACACTATGAAAGTACAGCGTGCTATAAAAGATGTTACTCAGGCACAATTGGCTGAAATAATAGGAGTGAGTAGGCAAACTATTAATGCTATAGAGAAAAATAAATATGTACCTTCAACAGTATTGACTTTAAAATTAGCTCGTTTTTTTGAAGTTGCAGTGGAGCGTATTTTTGAATTAACAGAGGAAGATTGATAATAAATAAGGGCTGCTCATAATCTTAGGTTTTTTGATTATGAACAGCTTTTGTTTTATAAACTGTTTAAAAAATCAATAAGTAATTTAACTGCTTTTCCACGATGACTTACACTTGCTTTTTCTTCCATTGTCATTTCAGCAAATGTTTTATTGAATCCGTCAGGCACAAAAATAGGGTCGTAACCAAATCCTTTTCCGCCACGTTTTTCAGAAATAATTTTACCGGTACAGACTCCTTCAAATAAATATTGTTCTCTATTTAAATTTAGCGCAATTACAGTTACAAAACGGGCTTGCTTGTTAGGTTTATCCTTAAGTTTTTCTAAAACCAGGCTCATGTTTGCTTCGGAAGATTTATCTTCTCCAGCATAACGTGCAGAATAAACACCAGGTTCACCATTTAATGCTTCAATTTCTAAGCCCGTATCATCTGCAAAACCATCAGCACTATAGTATTGAGTAAGATAATTTATTTTTTGGATGGCATTACCAGTAATAGTAGGTGAGGATTCCGGGATATCTTCAGTACAATTAATTTCAGCAAGTGTTTTCAGCTTTACGTTTGTTAGCATTGCTTGAACTTCCTGTAATTTGTTTTTATTGTTTGTAGCGAATATAAGTTCCATAGGGTTGTATTTTTCATCAAAAGTAGTGCATCTAAGTTAAAATGAAAATTATAAATCAAAATGATAAAAATCAGTTATAGTTAAGGGAAAGATTGTTAACTTTATAAAACAAATTTAATCAAACGACTATGACAATAAATATTCAATTTTTAGATATGCCAACAAGTGAGGCTATGACAGAATACATTACAGGTAAGCTAGGTAAATTAGGAAATAAATATGATTGGGTTATTAGTGCTAATGTAAGTATTGAAAAACGTAACGATCCAAAAGGTGAAGGAAAGGTGTGTAAAATAGAGTTAAGTATGCCTGGGCCTAGAATATATGCTGAATCCGATGAGAAAAATTATGAGCTTTCTGTAAAAGAAACTCTTAAGGATTTAGAAACCCAATTGAAAAAACGTAAAGAGGTTATGAAAGCCCATTAATTTATTGGTGATGGTATGGTTCGTTTTTTAAAATTGTAAATCCTCTATAGATTTGTTCTACAATAAATAAGCGAATCATTTGATGTGAAAAAGTCATTTTTGATAATGATATTTTCCCTTGTGCTTTTTGATATACAGTGTTAGAGAATCCATAAGGACCGCCAATAACAAATACTAATTGTTTGATTCCGGAATTCATTTTCTTCTGTAAATAATTTGCGTATTCTACAGAAGTGAATTGTTTTCCGTTTTCGTCTAATAAAACCAAGACATCAGTTGAAGCTACTTTTTTTAAAATTAGTTCACCTTCTTTTTCTTTTTGCTGTGCTTCCGAAAGATTTTTCACATTTTTAATGTCAGGAATGATGTCTATATCAAACTTAATATAATGTTTCAATCTTTTTTGATACTGTTCAATAAGCTGTAATAATTGCTTGTCGTCAGTTTTTCCTATGGCAATAAGTTTAATTTGCATTGATGTTATCGGTAAATTATAGGGTCAAAAATAAACCTTTTTTCTATTTTTGTTAGTGTATAAAACCAATATAAATGATTTCAGAAGCTCAGTTTAAAAAAGAAATAGAATTAATTATTGCTAACGCCATACGTGAGGATGTTGGTGATGGTGATCATACCTCATTGTCTTGTATTCCAGATACAGCAATAGGTAAAGCTAAATTATTGGTTAAGGATGATGGTATTATTGCTGGGGTAGAGTTTGCAAAAGAAGTATTTAAATATGTAGATGCTGATTTGCAAGTGGAAACGTTAATTGAAGATGGTAGTGCTGTAAATTATGGTGATATTGTGTTTTATGTGCAAGGAAAATCTCAAAGTATATTGATGGCTGAACGTTTAGTGCTGAATGCAATGCAACGTATGAGTGCTATCGCCACCAAAACCAAGTTATTTGTTGACTTGTTAGACGGTACAAAAACTCAAATTTTAGATACTCGCAAAACTACTCCTGGAATTAGAGCTCTGGAAAAATGGGCTGTGAAAATTGGTGGAGGAGTGAATCATCGTTTTGCTTTATATGATATGGTAATGATTAAAGATAATCATATTGATTTTGCAGGAGGAATAACCAAGGCTATTGAAAAAACGCAATCTTATTTAACAGCTAAAAACAAAGATTTAAAGATTATTGTTGAGGCAAGGAACTTGGAAGAAATTACTGAGATTTTGAAAACTAATGGTGTGTATAGAATATTGATCGATAATTTCAATTATGAAGATACTAAAAAGGCAGTAGTCTTAATAGGTGATCAGTGTTTAACAGAATCTTCAGGAGGAATAAATGAAAAAACAGCTCGTGAATATGCAAATTGTGGAGTAGATTATATTTCATCAGGTGCATTAACACATTCAGTATATAACTTAGATTTAAGTTTAAAAGCAGTATAGTTTTTTGGAACAGAAAGAAAATCAACCCTCAAAAATAGTAGTGTTCGGAATGCGTATTCTGAATATCATATTTAATATCGGGCGTAGTATTAAAATACCAGGTTTGCAAGGCTTGTCTTTGTATGATGTGTTGGAGATGTATATTATTGGTATAGTTAAAGGAGCTTTAACAACAAGGGCTGGGGCAATTTCATATAGTTTTTTCATGTCTCTGTTTCCGTTTCTATTATTTGTGCTTAACCTAATGGCTGTAGTGTCTTTTATAGACTATAACGATGATATTTTGCCGCTTCTAGAGAGTGTATTTCCGCCTAGTACTTTAAATGTGTTTCAGGATACGATTGCGAATATTTTTGAAAAGAAGAGAGTGGGCTTGTTATCTACCTCGTTTTTCTTTTCAATGTTTTTAATGGCGAATGGCGTGAATGCTTTGTTTAGTGGGTTTCAAGAGTCTTATCACACAAAAATCAATACAAGTTTCATAAAACAATACCTTACATCATTTGGTGTAGCATTGCTTCTGGCATTATTTTTGTTTTTAGCAGTAATAACTATTCCTATTGTAGAAGTGTATATTGTACAACGATTGACAGATGAGGGTATTATAGCTGATGATTTAATAGGAATAACAATTGCGAAATATGTAATATTTACATTTATGTTTTACACCGTAATTGCAATGTTTTATTATTTCGGTTCTGCGGAAAAGAATTCTAGAAAATATTTTACACCTGGAGCAACGTTATCAACGGTATTGTTCTTGTTAACTACTTATTTGTTTGGTATTTATGTGGAAAATTTTGCTCAATATAATGAGTTGTACGGGTCTATTGGAGCAATATTAATTTTGATGTTGTATATTTGGTTGAATTCAAATATTCTTTTACTAGGGTATGAGTTGAACGCCTCATTGTTGACATTAAAAAAACAAACAACGAGTAAATTAAAAAATGATTAATTAATTAATTAAATAAATATAAAGATGAAAAAGATAATGTTTTTAGTGGCTTTTGTAATTTGTGCAAATGTTTCTTTTGCGCAAACAAAAGTAGGTGATGTTACTTTGCCAAATACGGTGATGCTTTCAGGTGAAGAAATGAATTTGAACGGTGCGGGAATGCGTGAAAAAATGTGGATTGACTTATATGCGGGTGGATTATATATGCAAAAAAAATCTAGTGATGCAGCTGAAGTTATCAATGCAGATGCACCAATGGCAATGAAATTACATATTGTTAGTGGGATGGTTTCTCAAACTAAAATGATTGGAGCTGTGACAGATGGATTTGAAAATTCAACTTCTGGAAAGGCAACTACAGCTGAGAGAGCAAGTTTTGTAGCTTGTTTTAATGATGAAATCACTAAAGAGGATGTTTTTGATATTGCGTATGTAGGAGGGAAAACAACCGTGTATAAAAACGGAAAAGAAAAAGGTTCGGTAGAGGGGCTTGAATTTAAAAAAGCATTATTCGGAATTTGGTTAGGTAAGAAACCAGCTGATAAAAATTTGAAAAAAGGAATGTTAGGGAAGTAATTTTCCAATTATTCTGAATTATAAAAAAAACCACGTTTTACGTGGTTTTTTTGTTTGAAATTCATTGTAAAATTTATGACGATAATTCCGAAATTCATAATTGAATTTCTACATTTGTGTAGTGCAATGTTTTATAGATGTCATATTACCCATTCCCTTAGTAAAACTATTTACTTATAGTATAAATACGGAGGAGGCTAAGTTCTTGCAACCTGGTATGCGAGTTGCTGTTCCTTTTGGGAAAAGTAAACTGTATACGGCAATTGTTTTTTCAATTCATCAAAATTCTCCAGAGGCTTACGAGGCAAAGGATATTCATCAAATATTAGATGAACATTCGGTTGTGAATACATATCAGTTAATATTTTGGAAATGGATTTCAGATTACTATCTCTGTAGTTTAGGTGATGTAATGCGCGCTTCTTTGCCAAGTTCTTTTTTGTTAGAAAGTGAAACTTTGATTTCAAAAACAGTAGCAGAAATTACTGATGAAAATGATTTGTCTGATGATGAGTTTATAATATTGGAGGCTCTAGAAAATCAATCTTCTTTAAAGGTGTCTGAAGTCAGTAATTTATTGAATAAAAAAAATGTACTCAAGCCAATTAAAAATCTATTAGGTAGAGGGTATATTAAGCTGCAGGAAGAAATTTATGAGCAGTATAAACCAAAGTTAGTAAAATATGTGCGTTTGTTGCCAGAATTTGATTCTGATGATGGATTGCATGAATTATTAGATAGTTTGTCTCGTGCTAAAAAACAAAAGGATGCTATAATGGCGTATTTTGTACTGAAGTCGGGGTCAGAAAAGCCGATTAAAGCGAAATTATTAGAAGAGAAAGCATCTGTGTCATCTGCTGTTTTAAAAGGATTAGTAGATAAAGATATATTAGAGTATTATTATGTGCAAACAAACAGGAATCAGTTTGTAAACGACACATTTGCGTCTAAAGATTTGAATGAACATCAGTTAAAGGCGTTGGTAGAAGTAGAGGCGGTTTTTGAGCAAAATAAAATTTGCATGTTGCGAGGAGTAACGGCTTCTGGTAAAACAGAGATTTATGTAAAATTAATAGAGAAGGCTTTTCGGGAGAATAAACAGGTGTTGTATCTCTTACCTGAAATAGCCCTAACAACACAATTGATAACAAGGTTGAGGGTCTATTTTGGAGATAAAATCGTAGTGTATCACTCTAAGTATTCGGTAAACGAACGTGTTGAGTCTTGGAATAAAGTATTGTTGAATGATACTACTGCTCAGCTTGTTATTGGGGCGCGTTCATCCGTGTTGTTGCCGTTTTCTAATTTAGGCTTAATAGTTGTTGATGAGGAGCATGAGCAATCGTTTAAGCAATTTGATCCTGCTCCACGCTATCACGCACGTGATGCGGCTATTGTTTTGTCAAGTTTGCATAAAGCCAATGTGGTATTAGGGAGTGCTACGCCTAGTTTAGAAAGTTTCTATAACGCGAAGACTAATAAATATGGTCTGGTAGAAATATTGCATCGACATAATAATGTTCAGATGCCAGAAATTGAATTAGTCGATATAAAAGATAAGTACAAACGAAAAAAAATGAAAGGTCATTTTTCTGATAGACTATTAGAAGAAATTGATTTGGCTATTGAAAACGAAGAACAAGTAATTCTTTTTCAAAATAGAAGAGGGTTTTCTCCAATTGTGGAATGTGGAACATGTGGTGAATCAACGCAATGTCCTAGTTGTGATGTAAGTTTGACATATCATCAACATAAAAAACAATTACGTTGTCATTATTGTGGATATCAAATGGCTATGCAATATGCGTGTTTGTCTTGCGGAAGTAATGATCTAGATACTAAAGGTTTCGGTACAGAGCAATTAGAGAAAGAATTAAATGCATTATATCCTGATTTAAAAATAGGTAGGATGGATTTAGATACTACTCGTGGAAAGTATGGTTATCAGAAAATAATTACTGCTTTTGAGCAACATGAAATAGATATTTTAGTAGGAACACAAATGCTTACGAAAGGGTTAGATTTTAAAAATGTGAGCTTGGTTGGGGTGATGAGTGCTGATTCTATGTTGAATTTTCCCGATTTTAGAGCTCACGAACGCAGTTTTCAGCTAATGTCACAAGTGGCAGGAAGAGCTGGGAGATTTGAGAAAAAAGGAAAAGTAATTATTCAGACGTATAATCCGTTTCATAATATATTACAACAAGTATCTACGCATGATTATGTTAGTATGTATACAGAACAGTTGGAGCAACGTCTTGCGTATAAGTATCCCCCAACTAATAAATTGATTAAAATAACCTTTAAGCACAGAGATTATAGTAAGGTAGAGCGTGGAGCGGATTGGTTTTCTAAATCATTACGACTTTCTTTTAAAAACAATGTATTGGGTCCTGAGTTCCCTTCTGTGGCTCGTGTGCGAAACGAATACATAAAGCATGTGTTATTGAAAGTACCCAATGGTCAATCGGCATCAAAAACAAAAAAAGCTATTCTTAGTGTTAAGAACAGCTTTATGTCTGTAAAAGATTTTAGACCAATTAAGGTGATCCTAAATGTAGATACTTATTAAGTGTATAAAACTATAGTTAATCCTATTAGTGGGTTAAAGATTGTCCAACGCCTCAATAAGTAATTTCTTTTTATTTCTACTTAAAGGGATATTCTCTGTGTTGATTTCAACAAATTTACTATTGAATCGTTTAATTTTCTTTAAGTTGACAATGTATGATTTGTGAATTCTTAAGAAAGAATACTCTTCAACTTCTTTTTCAAAAGCCTTCATAGTAGAAAGGATCACATAGCTTTCTTCGTTAGTTACTAATTTGATATAGTCACCTAAAGCTTCAATCCATTGTATGTCATTGACGAATATTTTTCTTTTCTTTAAGTTACTCTTAATGAAAATATATTCTTCTTCATTAGCGTTGTTCTCAAATTTTAATCTATGGTATTCTAGTGCTTTTTCTACCCCTAAATTAAAGCGTTCTTGAGTGATTGGTTTTTGTAAATAATCAGTTGCATCGTAATCAAATGCTTTAAATGCATATTCTGTCTTACCAGTAACAAAAATGATTTGTGGCTTGTTTTTTAATACATCCAGTAATTCAAATCCGTTTATAATAGGCATTTCAATATCAAGAAAAATTAAATCAACCTCGGTATCATTTAATCCTTTTTTAGTATCTACGGCGCTACTATACTCTGCAATTAAGGTAAGTGCAGGATGTTCTTTGACAAGTTTAACGATTGACATCCTTTGTATTGATGAATCGTCAACAACTACACAGCGTAAGTTCATTTATTGGCTTTAGTTTTATTAATTATTGTTAAAGATAAAAATTAATTATTAAGATTGGTTTAGTTTGGTCATACAATTTTACTTAAAATAACTAAGGGTACCAAATGTAAAGAACTTAAAATGTGTATAAAATTAACTGTCTTTTGTTTTGAAGCTTCGTTAAAAAGAAGTATTTTTGCAGCCAATTTATTACAAATTAAATATTTAAATTATGAATCAATACGAAACTGTTTTCATCTTGAATCCCGTTTTATCTGAAACTCAGATAAAGGAGACAGTAAAGAAATACGAAGATTTTCTTGTTTCTAAAGGAGCTAAGATGGTATCAAAGGAAAACTGGGGGCTTAAGAAGTTAGCTTACCCAATCCAACACAAAAAAAGTGGTTTTTACCACTTATTCGAATTCCAAGTAGCTGGTGAAGCTATTGATGGTTACGAATTAGAGTTCAGAAGAGATGAGCGCATAATGCGTTATTTAACTGTAAGGTTAGATAAGCATGCAATTGCTTGGGCTGAAAAAAGAAGAATTAGAGATAACGCAAAAGCTTAATTATGTCAACTATAGAACAACAATCATCAGGAAAAAAAGAGGGGGAAATTAGATATTTAACTCCACTTAATATAGATACAAATAAGAAGGCTAAATACTGTCGTTTCAAAAAACTAGGTTACAAGTACATCGATTATAAAGATGCTAGTTTCTTATTAATGTTAGTAAACGAACAAGGTAAATTGTTACCTAGACGTTTAACAGGAACTTCTTTGAAATACCAAAGAAAAGTAGCTGTAGCAGTAAAAAGAGCTCGTCACTTGGCATTAATGCCTTATGTAGCTGATTTATTAAAATAATAACGTAGCAACCATGGAAATTATATTAAAAAAAGATGTAGAATATGTAGGGTTTGCAGATGACGTTGTTACTGTAAAAAACGGTTACGGAAGAAACTGTTTAATCCCTCAAGGACTTGCAATTTTAGCAACACCTTCTGCAAAGAAAGTGTTAGCTGAAAACTTAAAGCAAAGAGCTCATAGAGAACAAAAATCTGTTGATGATGCTAATGTAATAGCTGAAGCACTTAAAGCATTAGAAATCAAAATTTCTTCAAAGTCTGGTGACGGAGGGAAATTATTTGGTTCTATAAACAATGCTGATGTTGCTGAAGCAGTTTCAAAAGCTGGTCAATCATTAGAGAAAAAGTTTATTACTGTTGCTGGAGGTAACGTAAAAAGAACTGGAAAATACACAGCAAAAGTAAGATTACATCGTTCTGTTGTAATTGATTTACCTTTTGAAGTTGTAGGAGAAAAATAAGAATGATTTTATCATTTTAAATAAAAGCCACGATTTTAATCGTGGCTTTTATTGTTTTTAAAATTAATGACATGAAGTACCAAAGATTAAGTAAGGAACAGTTAAATGAAATGCATAAAGAGTTTATTAACTTTTTGGCATCGCAAACCATTACAGCTACTGAATGGGAGAGCATAAAAAAAGAAACTCCTGATGTAGCCGAGCAAGAATTAGATGTGTTTTCTGATTTAGTGTGGGAAGGTGTGCTAACTCAAGTGGATTATGTAGAGCACATATCTCCACAGCAAATACATTTGTTCCATTTAACTGAAAATGACATGCAGGTTATTGCTATACAGTTAAAAAATGAAGTAGATTTGACTACTAAAGATGGATTTGCTTGGTTGCGTGATAACTTAATGAATGATGAAGTAGAGTTTTTGCAGGCAAAAAAAGAATATACTGGTGATAGGAATACAGATAAATTCACTTTGATACAACAAGGTGCTGTAATTTCAAAAGGTGATTTATTTCAATATTTTAATAAATTAGTCAGTAAATAAAAGTTGATTAATTGACTTAATAAAAAATCGTAATGGCACAAAAACCAAGCTTACCAAAAGGAACACGTGATTTTAGCCCTGAGCAAGTAGTAAAACGTAATTATATTTTTGATACAATTAAAAGTCAGTTTAAGAAATTTGGATTTCAACCAATTGAAACACCAAGTTTTGAAAATTCTGATACTTTAATGGGGAAGTATGGTGAAGAGGGAGACCGTTTAATTTTTAAAATATTAAACTCTGGTGATTATTTAAAAAAGGTTGATGAAAGTTTACTCGCTGATAAGAACAGTCAGAAAGTTACTTCTAGTATCTCTGAAAAAGCACTGCGTTATGATTTAACGGTGCCTTTTGCAAGATACGTGGTACAACATCAAAATGATATTGAATTCCCTTTTAAGCGTTATCAAATCCAACCAGTTTGGAGAGCGGATAGACCTCAGAAAGGAAGGTTCAGAGAATTCTTTCAATGTGATGCTGATGTGGTAGGTTCTGATTCTCTTTGGCAGGAAGTAGAGTTTGTTCAGTTGTACGATAATGTGTTTACGGCTTTAGGTTTAAAAGGTGTTACCATTAAGATTAATAATCGTAAAATTTTAAGCGGAATTGCTGAGGTAATTGGTGCTTCGGATAAATTGATTGATTTTACTGTAGCTTTAGATAAGTTAGATAAAATTGGAGAAGATGGTGTGAAGAAAGAAATGCTTGAAAAAGGAATTTCTGAATCTGCTATTGAAAAAGTGCAACCTCTTTTTGGTTTTACAGGAAGTTTTGTTGCAAAAATTGAACAATTAAAATCATTATTAGCCGCTTCTGAAACAGGAATGAAAGGAGTAGAGGAGTTGTTGTTTGTTGCTAATGCAATTGAGTCATTAGGTTTGTCTACTGCTGTATTGGATTTAGATGTAACACTTGCTCGTGGATTAAATTATTATACTGGAGCAATATTTGAGGTGTCTGCACCGGAAGGTGTTAAGATGGGTTCTATCGGTGGTGGAGGAAGATATGATGACTTAACA
>JAWUYQ010000063.1:0-7501 GCA_034110725.1 Flavobacteriaceae bacterium | reverse complement strand
GTCAATAGCTGTTGTACTTTGTGAAGTAGCATCAGATCCTGCTTCAGGTTCAGATAAACAAAAAGCCCCTAAGTATTCACCTGTAGCTAATTTTGTTAAATATTTTTCTTTTTGAACTTCACTAGCGTAAGCTTCCAATCCATAACATACTAATGAATTGTTTACAGATACCATTACAGATGCAGAAGCATCAATTTTAGATAGCTCCTCCATTATTAATACATAAGAAATAGCGTCCATTCCACTACCTCCGTATTTAGGATCTACCATAATTCCCAAGAAACCTAAATCTCCCATTTTCTTAACCAATTCTTGAGGGAATTCTTGTTTGTTATCTCTTTCGATAACTCCTGGTAATAATTCAGTTTGTGCAAAATCTCTTGCGGCATCACGAATCATTATATGTTCTTCTGTAAGATTAAAGTCCATTATATGTGTTTTTGTTGTGAATTTTTTAAAAAGAAAGTCCAAATATACAGATTTATTGCGAATTATTAAATTCTAATTTTAATGAATTTGCTAGATGTCTCTCAATTCATATTCTTGTATATTCGTATGATTATACAATACTTGGTGTAGAGACTATGAAAAAACAAGAATACTTTGTGGTAGGAGTAATGTCCGGAACATCTTTAGATGGGATTGATTTGGCATATATTCATTTAAAAAAAGATAAAAGATGGTCTTATACTATTATTTGTGCAGAAACGGTTGCGTATGACACCAAATGGGAAGCTGAGCTTAGGAATGGAATTGGATATTCTAAAATTCAGCTTGAAGGTTTAAATATCTCATATACTCAGTTATTGGCTGAGGTGATAAAAACTTTTGTTAAAAAAAATCAGTTGAAGAATATTGATGCGATATGTTCGCATGGTCATACAATTTTGCATCAACCTGATAATAAGCTCACTTTACAAATTGGAAATTTAGAAGAGTTGTCACAATTAATAAATCAAAAAGTAGTTTGCGATTTTCGAGTTCAAGATGTAATGTTAGGTGGTCAAGGAGCGCCTTTAGTGCCAATTGGAGATCAGCTATTATTTTCGAAGTATACTTATTGTGTAAATTTGGGAGGGTTCTCTAATATTTCTACAGCCTTAAATAAGGAGCGAGTAGCGTATGATATTTGCCCAGTAAACATTGTGCTTAATCATTATATTCAAAAAACGGGAGTTTCATATGATGATAAGGGGATGTTAGCTTCTTCTGGGGAGATTTGTCAATTGCTTTTAGAAAAATTAAACGATATAAATTTTTACAAACTATCACCTCCAAAATCATTAGGATTGGAGTGGGTGAAATCAACAATATTTCCATTAATCGATTCGTATAAATTATCCATAAAAGATATATTACGAACCTTTGTAGAGCATGTAGCAATTCAAATAGGAAGTGTGTTAACAAAAGATAAATCGTCAGTATTGTTTACAGGAGGTGGAGTTTATAATTTGTTTTTAATGAAAAGAATTACAGAGTATTCTAATGCTGAAATTATTCTTTCAAGCCCAGAATTAATAGAATATAAAGAGGCTTTAATTTTTGGTTTTCTTGGAGTGTTAAAACTGAGAGGAGAAGTCAATGTTTTGGCTTCAGTAACGGGAGCTGGAAAAAACCACAGTAGCGGTGAAATATTTTTATGCTAAAAAAGGATAAGTTTTTTATTGTTCTTATTTTTGCATCACATAATAAATATATAATGAAAGGTAAGATAGTTTGGTTGTTTGTTTTGATGATGAATTTATCATTTTCTCAAAATATCATGGTGGATAATGAAAGCAAGGTATCATGGAGTTCAGAAAGAGAAATAGATTGGGGAGATTTTAAAAGTAAATTAGCACCGAGTAAATTTAGTAATGCAAAAACGAGCTATAAAATTGAAATCATACCTGAAAATGTGTTAGTAGATGAAAATGATAGGATTAAAGATTATGAAAAATTAACTGTTGTAGCTAATTTTTTCAAAAATGAATCTTGGTGTGGTTCTAAAGATGAAAATCTTTTAATACATGAAAGATTACATTTTGATATAGCAGAATTTGTTGCTCGTAAAATCAGAAAACGTTTTTCGGAATTAAAACGAAAGAAAGAATCTAGATTCAAAGTATATTCTTCTGAGTATAGCAAGTTATGGAATGAGGGGAGAGAATTACAGCGAAAATACGACATTGAAACATCGCATGGAATTAATTTGGTAAAAAATAAAGAGTGGGTATTAATGATTAATAGTCAAATTTCATCTTTGAAAGAGTATGAATTAAATTAGTACGAGTTAATTATGAGTAGACTAAAGAATAGTTTATTATATTTGGCCTTTATTTTAAAAACCTCGTAAATGGAACAGCTTTAACTCCCTCTGGGGATAGATATAAAATGACACTACAGATTAGTCAAATAAGAAAATTTGACATTTCAATTTTACATTAAAAATTAGAGCAAAATAGCATGAAAGAATTACTAAAAAAATACGAAGAAAAACAACCAGAAATAGTTTTTCATTGGAAAGATCAAGTTACTGATGCAGAAGGATGGACAGTGATTAATTCCTTGCGTGGTGGTGCTGCCGGAGGTGGTACACGTATGCGTAAAGGGTTAAATAAAAATGAAGTATTGTCTCTAGCAAAAACAATGGAAGTTAAGTTTACTGTTTCAGGACCAGCAATTGGTGGTGCGAAATCAGGGATTAACTTTGACCCAAATGATCCTCGTAAAAGAGGCGTTTTAGAACGTTGGTATAAAGCGGTTACTCCATTGTTAAAACATTATTACGGTACTGGAGGAGATTTAAATGTTGATGCTGATAAGGATGTAATTCCAATTACGGAAAATTGTGGTGTTTGGCATCCTCAAGAAGGGATCTTCAATGGTCACTTTAAGCCAACCGAAGCAGATAAAATTAACAGAATAGGTCAGTTACGTCAAGGAGTAATTAAGGTTATTGAAGATGACGCTTTTTCGCCAGATTTAAATAGAAAATATACAGTAGCTGATATGTTAACTGGTTACGGTGTAGCTGAAGCAGTGAAGCATTATTATGATATTTATGGGGGTTCAATTGTTGGTAAAAGAGCGATTGTACAAGGTTTTGGAAATGTAGGATCTGCAGCAGCATATTACTTAACTCAGTTAGGAGCTAAAGTTGTAGGAATTATTGATAGAGAAGGTGGGGTGATAAATGAAGAAGGATTTTCAATGGAAGAAATGAGAACTTTATTCTTGAACAAAGATGGAAATAAACTGGTATCAGAAAAAATGATTTCTTTTTCAGAAATCAATGAAAAAATATGGAATCTGCCTGCTGAGATATTTGTTCCTGCAGCAGCTTCAAGATTGGTCTCTCAAGATCAAGTGCAAAAAATGATAAATACAGGTCTAGAAGTGATTTCTCCAGGTGCAAATGTGCCATTTGCAGATAAAGAAATTTCCTTCGGTCCAATTATGGAGTATACCGATCAGCATTTAAGTTTAATACATGATTTTATTTCTAATTGTGGTATTGCTAGAGTTTTTGCTTATTTAATGGAAGCAAGAGTAGAGTTGCCAATGTTGGATAAATCTATATTTGATGACACTTCAAATATTATCAAGAATGCGTTAACTAAAACGCATGGAAATAATAGTAGTAAAACAGAAATTTGTAAAACAGCATTTGAAATTGCATTAAAGCAATTAGTATAAATAGGTTAAAAAATAAATTAAGATAGAATAAAATGGAAATATTTATAGTAGTAATATTCGTATTAGGATATTTAGCAATTACACTAGAGCATAACTTAAAAATTGATAAGCTAATCCCTGCCCTTGTTATGATGGCTTTATGTTGGGCTTTAGTTGCCTTTGGGATTGATGATTTTAAGTATTGGTTTGATTCTAGTCAGCATGCTCTTCTGGATTCATTTGGAGCTTTAGATCATGAAGCAAAATTACACTTAATGGAAGAAACACTTCTTCATCATTTAGGTAAAACTGCAGAGATTTTATTTTTCTTACTTGGAGCAATGACTATTGTTGAGATTATTGATCATTTTGATGGGTTCTCTACGTTTAAAAGTTACATTAAAACTAAAAATAAGAAAAAGCTATTATGGATATTTGCTTTCCTAGCATTTATACTTTCTGCAATTATAGATAACTTAACTGCAACTATTGTTTTATTAACAATCTTACAGAAAATAGTTAATAAAAAAGAGACACGTATCTGGTTTGCGGGTATGATTATTATTGCTGCAAATGCTGGAGGAGCTTGGTCTCCAATAGGAGACGTAACTACTACGATGCTTTGGATAGGTAATAAGGTTACTACAGATATGCTAATAACATATTTAATTGTCCCTTCATTACTATGTATGGCTGTGCCTACTTTTATTGCTTCATTAACAAAACCTTTTAAAGGTGATTTAGAAGATGAGATAAAGGTTAGTATTGATGAAATTCATGAAACTAAATATAGCTCTGTAATGCTTTATTTAGGACTAGGGATGATTTTATTTGTGCCGCTTTTTAAAACAATTACACACTTGCCTCCATATGTTGGCATGATGTTGTCACTAGGGATTGTATGTGCTTTTGCTGAAATATTTAGCACAAAACATTTTAATATATCATCATTAGATGGTCATGTAGATGATAGTGGTCACCATAGTCCAGTTCATAAATCATTATCTAAAATAGAGATGCCTAGTGTATTATTTTTCTTTGGAATATTAATGGCTGTGGCTGCATTAGAGAGTTTAGGGATGTTGTTTCATTTTGCTGAAAGTTTAAATACGACTATTCCAAATTCTGATGTTGTAGTAATGTTATTAGGAATAGGTTCTGCTGTAATTGATAATGTACCTTTGGTTGCAGCAAGTTTAGGGATGTTCCAAAATGAATTGAATGATCCGTTATGGCACTTTATCGCGTTCTCAGCTGGTACTGGTGGTAGTATGTTGATTATTGGTTCAGCTGCAGGGGTTGTTGCTATGGGGATGGAGAAAATTTCTTTTTTCTGGTATTTTAAAAACATAGCATGGTTGGCTTTTATTGGTTTTGTTGTTGGATCAGTTGCTTTTATATTTATTAGAGGATTGTTAGGTGCTTAATTTCAAAATTAAAGAATAGCATTGATGTAATTCAATGTAGTATATTATTAAAAAGCCATTCACATGTGAATGGCTTTTTAATTTTAACAAAATTTAAGATAAAAACAATTTACTATTTGTATTTTCGTTTGTATAATAATAATCACATAAAAAAAGAGAACATATGTCGCTAACTATTCAAGAAGTTACTGAAAACCTAGAAGGAGAAGTAATAGAGAAAAAAACACTATCCATTATTAATTTAATTAATGAAGGAGGTCTTGGGGGGCAAATTATTATCGGGATGTTATTTATCTTATTGGTAGTAGCATTATATATTTATTTTGAGAGATTATTGGCTATTAAAGAAGGGTCTAAAGTTGATGTAAACTTTATGAATCAAATCAAAGATCATGTCACTAACGGAAAAATAGAAGCTGCGAATTTATTGTGTTCACAGGATAAATCTCCTGTTTCAGCATTAATTCAAAAAGGGATTTCAAGAATTGGAAAGCCTTTAGAGGATATTCATACGGCAATTGAAAATGCAGGTAGGCTAGAAATTTACAAGTTAGAGAAAAACGTAAGTGTACTGGCTACTATTTCTGGTGTAGCGCCAATGATAGGGTTTCTTGGTACAGTTATTGGAATGATTATATCAATATTTGAAATTGCAAATTCAGGTGGTAACATTGATATAAAAACATTGGCAGGTGGTTTGTATACAGCAATGACTACTACCGTTGCAGGTTTAGTTGTAGGTATTGTAGCATACATGGCGTATAACCATTTGGTTGTAAAAACAGATAAGATTATTTATAAAATGGAAGCGAATTCATTGGAGTTCTTTGACTTGTTAAACGAACCAGCGTAATTTTATAACATATGAATATTAGAGGAAGAAATAAAGTTACTCCGGAATTTAACATGTCCTCAATGACAGATATTGTATTTCTGTTATTGGTGTTTTTTATGATAGCATCTACTTTGGTGTCTGCAAATGCAATTGACTTATTATTGCCGAAATCTGGTGGTAAAACAACGCAGTCAAAGAGTTTGTCAGTAAGTATTACAAAAGACTTGGATTACTATGTTGATAGTCAAAAAGTAGCTAAAAATAAACTTGAAGCATATATCTTAGATAAAATTGGTGATTTAGAAAAACCAAGTATTGTTTTGCGAGCTGAAGAAACGGTAGAGTTGAAAGACTTTGTGTATGTTATGGATATCGCAAATAGAAATAAGATAAAATCTACTTTGGCGGTACGATCAAAGTAAAAATATATTGAATCATGAAAAAACTATTTAAAGATGAAAATGAAAAACGGGCAGCGATATTAACGTTTCTGACTGTTTTTATTCTGTTTTTGTGGATGTTTTTTCATTCTGCATTTGAATATCAGGATCCTCCAGAGGAATATGGTATGGAGGTAAATTTTGGAACTACGGATTTAGGAAAAGGAGATGATCAGCCGTTGGAAGAAATTAAAACACAGCCAGTAGAAGAAGTGGTTCCAGAAGAGCCAGTTGAAGAGCCAGTGGTTGAGCCTGTCGAGGAAATTATAGAAACTCCAGTGGAAGAAGTTGTTGAGGATGTAATAACTGAAGAAACAGTAGAAGAGGTTCCTGTTATTACTCCTGTGAAGGAAGTTCCAAAAGAAACGCCTAAAGAAGAACCAAAGGAAGTACCAAAGGAGGAGCCGAAAGAAACTCCAAAAGAAGAACCTGCTCCGCCAAAACCTGATCAAGCAACACAAGATGCTTTGTCAAGTGTTTTGAATGGACCACCAGCTGATGGAACATCGTCTGGAAGTGAAGGAGATGATGAAGAGGCCGGAGATAAAGGAAATGAAAACGGTGATCCTAATGCTCCCGATTATTATACGAACCCTGGAAATGGTTCAGGAGGAAATTATGATTTAATTGGTCGTTTACCATTGCGTAGACCAAGTCCTATTTATACTTGTAGTAAAGAAGGAAGGGTAGTTGTGTCTATCAAAGTAGATCGAACTGGAAAAGTTATTTCTGCTACTCCAGGGACAAGAGGAAGCACAACAACAGATGCTTGTTTGTTGAATCGTGCAAAAGAAGCTGCTTTGAAGACTAAATGGCAATCTGCAGCGAATGCACCTGAAAAACAAATAGGTAAAATTATATATAACTTTAGTTTGCGATAAACGTATCTAAGTGTATGATTACTGCGATTAGACAAATGGTTTTATAATTTGTTTAATCGTAGTTTTTTTTATGAAGTATATTGATAGAATTATATAAATGAATTATACAGAGACATTAGATTGGTTGTTTAATCAGTTACCGGCGTATCAAAAAATGGGAAAACCAGCGTATAAAGCTGATTTATCTAATATTACTAAGTTGAATGGGTATCTTGATAATCCGCATAAAAAATTTAAAAGCATTCATGTAGGAGGAACAAA
>JAWUYQ010000062.1:0-19562 GCA_034110725.1 Flavobacteriaceae bacterium | reverse complement strand
CTTTAATTGTTTTAAAAAATCATCTTCAAAGTACTTTGAAAAAAGTCTTTGTTTATAAGTTTTGTCTTTTAATATTGTCTTCCTATAGACCTTTGTTAACCTATCTTTTAAGCTTCTATAATTTTTTATAGAATAAATTTTAAAAAGCAGAGGAAACACTTCATAATTATTTGCTTCAAAATCCCAAATTATATTTTTATATATAGCTGAATATTCATGCTTGGCTATTAATACTCTTTTCCTCATAATTTATTTAACTGTTATGATATAAATTAAAGCAATAAGTAACATCGCTGAGGATATACTAAGAATAGTTGTTATTTTATTCTTCTTTTTTTTCTCATTAGTATACCTTTCATAAATATAATCGCATTTACTTCTCTCATTCACAAAGTTTATAGCTATACTTTTAAAAAACACACCCTTATAATATTCAGAAAGTTTTGAATAAATAAACTCATAAGCAACTTTACAATTATCATCCATATGACTTTTATCCTTACACATATTTGAATCATGCAACCTATATATAGTTAGCGGTTCGTTTATAAATGAAACCTTAGGTTTTTTCTTCAAAAAATCAAGCCAAAAAACCCAATCTTCTTTAGCTTTTAAATTTAGATTAAACTTAATATCACTTATCATTTTAGCAGAAAATAATCCACAATGAATTGGAATTGAAAACTTCACATCCCAATTTAACAACACATTTTCATAAGTAAATTCTTCACCTTCTAATATACAAAAAGGCTCTTCTCTTTTAGTGCTGAGCATTTCAAAATTTGTGATACATAATTCTGCACCTGAATTAATAGATTTTTCAAATTTTGTAAATTCTAATAAGTCATCAGAATCTAAAAATTGTATATAATCCCCCGACATTTTATCCAATCCATAATTTCGTGCACTACTAAGGCCTCCATTTTCTTTATAGAAATATTTAAACCTTTCATCATTATCACATATTTCCTTTGCTACTATTTCTGTATCATCAGTAGAGCCATCATTGATTAACAATACTTCCCAATTAGCATATGTTTGATTTAAAACAGAGTTACAAGTTTCTTTTAAAAAACCTGCTTGATTGTAACAGGGTATTATCACAGAGATTTTCATAAGTTAGTTTTTATGCAAATATATTTTTTATCTATGAAAATTTCGCTTTATTGTCAAACAAATACCCTAAAATATAATCTAAATGTTATTTTCAATAATAATACCAGTATATAATACTAAGCCAGAGTTTATACTTGAAACATTAAATAGTTTAAAAAAAATAAAACTATCTAAGGCTTTATACGAGGTTATTATTGTGAACGACGGATCTGATAATATTGATACTTTAAGCTTTCTTGAAAACCACAACTTTACATCTGAGATAGTATTACATAAAATAAATAAAGGCCTTAGTAGTGCACGAAATTATGGTATTTCAAAAGCAATTGGCAAATACATTTACCCTTTAGATTCTGATGATGTATTACATGATGATTTTAATCTCTTTATTAAAGAATTAGAAAATGACGATTTTGATGTGCTATATGGTAATTTGATGTTTTTTGGAGACATGAATAAGTTTCATGAGATTCCTAAATTTAATAGACTTCGTTTGTTTTACGACCAAAACATGATTCCTGCATGTTCTTTCTTTAAAAAAGAATTATGGGGAAAAGTTAATGGCTATGATGAAAGCTTTGAAACTATTGAAGATTGGGATTTCTGGGTTAGATGCGCTATTCATAATGCGAAATTTAAAAAACTAGAAAAATGTGCTTATAATTACAGAGTTATATTAGATGGCAATTCATTAAGCCAAACAAAATCTCATTTAAACAGCTTTTTTATTGAAAAAATGAGAGTAAAAATACCAGCATTAAAATTATCAAAAAATGAACTTCACAACTTCGTTGAAGAGTATATTAATGGCGAAAACTTCACAAGAGAAATAAAAGAAAAAGAAAACCAATACATTAAAAAATTAGAAAAAAAAATAAATAATTTGAATGAAATTATTAGTTCAAATAACAAAACTATTGATTCAAATAGTGAAGACATTAGAGTAAATAGAGAAATACTTAAAAAAATTCGCTCTACATTTTTTTACAAAACATTTGTTAAGCTAGAACTTAGTTTAAAATCTAAACTTAAAAAATAAATCCCACTCATTTAAAATAAACTAATTACTTTTGCTGTCTGTAAGAATACATTGAAAAAATAATATCTTAGTAGCAAAACAAGTAATATTTCATGAAAAACTTAAAAAAATTTTTAAAATACCTTATACCTTATAAAGTATATGTTGTTTTATACATCACATTTACAGTGTTCTATGCTGCTTTCTCTTCTCTTTCTATGCTATCTTTATGGCCCGTTTTAGATGTTATGTTTAAGGACGATGCAGTAAAAATCTATAAAAAACCAATAATAAATAGTTTTAACGATTTAAATAAAGAAAAACTAGGCGATTATTTAAATTATTGGGTAACTAAAAACAACGATGAAGGAAATACATTAACCACTTTGCTATGGATGATGGGGTTTATGTTAATCGCGTTTTTTTTTAAAAATTTATTTGGATATTTATCTATGGTATATATGACATATCTAAACAATGGGGTTTTAAAAGACTTACGTACTGATGTATACCATAAAGTAACCACTTTAAATATTTCATTTTTTTCTGGAGAAAAAAAGGGTGATTTAATTTCAAGAATGACAGCCGATATTACAACTATAAAAGCCTCTTTCATGAGTGCAATTATTATGGTTACTAGAGAACCGTTAACTCTTATTTCTACCTTAATAGCTATGTTTGTAATAAGCTGGAAACTGACAATTTTCGTATTGATTTTCATACCTCTTTCTGGCCTTTTAATCTCCCGATTAGGGAAAACCATAAAAAGTATCGCAAGTAATATATTTGCAATGGAAGGTAATTTACTTTCAAACATTGAAGAAACATTAGGAGGAATTAGTGTCATTAAAAATTTTACTGCTGAAACTTTCTTTAGAAAGAAATTTCACAATTCTGTTGGTGAAATAAACTCCATGAATAATATTATAGGCGCAAGGTTAGCAATGGCAGGTCCGTTAAGTGAATTTTTAGGGGTCTTAGTAATATCAGTATTGTTTGTTTATGGAGGGTCATTAGTTTTAATAGAAAAAAGCATTTCAGGCGGGGCTTTTATCACCTACATGGGGATGGCCTATTTAATACTTACCCCAGCTAAAGCAATGGCTAAAGCCAGCCATGCAATTCAAGGAGGAAATGCTGCATCAGATCGTGTTCAATTTATTTTAAATGCCGAAAACCCTTTAAAGGACAAAGAAAACGCATCTGTTATTTCAACATTTAATAAAGAAATAAAATTTAACAACATTTCATTTAAATACGATAATGAATATGTATTGCATAATTTTTCATTAACAATACCTAAAGGAAAAACAATTGCTTTAGTTGGAGAATCAGGGAGCGGGAAATCAACATTAGCTAAGCTAATTACTCGTTTTTATGATGTTAATGAAGGAAACATCACTTTTGACGGTGTAGACATTAGGGATGTTACAACAAAATCCTTACGACAACAAATGGGAATAGTTGCACAAGACTCCATTTTATTTAATGATTCTATTGCCAGTAATATTTCCTTAGGAATTGAAAATGTTAGTAACGAACAAATTGTTGCAGCCTCTAAGATAGCTAATGCACATAATTATATTATCGAATTCCCTGAAGCCTATGACACTAATGTAGGTGATGGAGGAAACTCTCTATCTGGTGGTCAACGACAACGCGTAGCAATCGCAAGAGCAGTAATTAAAAACCCACCTATTATGATTTTAGATGAAGCAACATCTGCTTTAGATACTGAATCAGAAAAAGTAGTACAGGATGCATTAGAAAACATGATGGAAAACAAAACATCATTAGTAATAGCGCATAGATTATCTACCGTGAAGAATGCAGATTTAATTGTTGTAATGAAAAAAGGACGTATTGTAGAACAAGGTACTCATCAAGAATTACTAAAAATGAATGGTACATACACTAATTTAGTAAAACTACAATCATTAGAAATTTCTAATATATAACACCTATTTATAATAAATAATGAGTTATGGTAAGTTAATACTATAATTCATTATTAATGCTCTTTTAATTACACTAACAATTCCTGAAACTTTTTCATTGGTTAACTCATGATAAATAGGTAGACATAATATTCTAGAAGATATAGACTCTGATATTGGCATACTCTCACCATTTATATACTCGATAGTATTAAGTGAAGGATAAAAATACCTTCTAGGAAATATATTATTTTCGTTAAGACTCTGTTGAACAGCTAATAATTCATTTTCATTTTTAAATATAACTGGAATAAAAGCGTAATTATATAAGGCACATCTATTTATCTCCTGAAACACAACTGTGTTTTTTAATAATTCTACATAAAATAAATAGAGTGATTTTCTTTTTAGTAAAATTTCATCAAAATAAGGGAATACAGTCAAGCCCATTGCAGCTTGTAATTCACTCATTTTTGCATTAATCCCTTTACCAAAATAACTTTCCTTTCCACTATGCCCAAAATTATGATGATAAAACAACTTGTCATACAACTTATTATTTGATGTAAACAGCGCTCCTCCTTCTCCTGTATGGAAAATTTTAGTCGCATGAAAACTACAAGTACTCACATCCCCATATTCAAAAATTGATTTTTCTTTATAATCAACACCAAAGCAATGTGCTGCATCATAAATAACCTTTAAATTGTGTTTTTTAGCTATATCACTAATTGCGTCAATATCACATGGGTTACCAAAAACATGAGTAGCTATAATAGCAGACGTTTTATCAGTTATTTTAGCTTCAATTTTTGAAGCATCAATATTTAAAGTTTCTTTATTAATATCAACAAAAATAGGGGTGCATCCTTCCCAAACTATACTTGATGTTGTTGCTATGTAACTAAATGGTGTAGTTATAATCTCTCCTTTCAATTCTAGTGCTTTCATAGCTATAAGAATTGGCAATGTTCCATTTGCAGTAGCAATCATTGAGGTAATATTAAATTTAGTCTTAATATAATCTTCTAATCTTAAAACTAATTTTCCTCTATTCGTTATCCATTTATCGTCCCATGCTTCGCTCAAAATTTGAGTATACTCTTCTTGATTAGGTAAAAAAGTTTGGGTTACATTAATTCTTTTTAAATCTAACAATTAATTTTAGTCTTAATAGATTAACAAATACAGTAAAAATTATAAATCATTATAATCTTCGTAAAAATAATTCAATTTTAACAAACGTTTTATACATTATTGTTTTTTTTATTCTTTTTAGTTTTTTGAAATAATAATTCATTTCGATATTACTCTTTTCAAAAGCTATTTCACTTTGACTAATCATCATATTTAGCCTTTCTACTTCATTTTTATACTTAATACTTAAATCACCATTCTCATTTTCTAACCTAACAATCAATTTATTATTTTCTTTATCTAACTGATTAGTTTTTGCAAATAATGTATTTCCTAAAATGGATTTTACACTTGTAGCTAACTCTGAATGGGCTAATAAAACTCTAATACAATCAATTTCTTTAATTAGTTGCTTTTGCAATGAGACACCTGAATAAATACCATTAGAATGGACTCTATATACTCCGGTATTTTTATCTAAAATTTTAACCTTCCTATCCCTAACTTGCAACAAATACATCGGCCAATCACAAAACGGGAGCTTACCCCACCATTCCTGAATTTTAAAATCATTTCTTACTAATACAGATGAGGAAAAAATAAAATTACCATCTGCTAAATCGGCTATATTTAATATTTCCTTTTTGTTTTTGGGATGAATCCAGTCAACAAATTTATCATCGTAATTATAATAACATAATAATCGTGTCCCAACTATGCCATAATCAACATTGTTTTCTAAAAAGTCAACCTGTTTTTGAAGCTTTAAGGGGTCAGTCCAATAATCATCACCATCACAAACTGCAATGTACTCACCTATACATTTTGGATATATATATTTAAATAGGATACGTTCATTTTTACTAAACTTATTCTCTTTTTGAAATATTGGTTTTATTCGGTTATCTAATTTTGCATAATTCTCTATTATTTGCCTACTTGCATCTGTTGATGCATCATCATGAATTATAATTTCAAACTCAAAATTTGTTTGTTGGCTTAGAAACCCTTTTATAGCTTGATCTAAAAATTTTTCATGATTATAAACTTGGCAACAAATTGAAACTAATGTCTTTATTTTCATTTATTCTATTTTATCAAAAATTGTCACAAAAACAATTGAATAATTACGTCTATTAATCTACAATATTAACAAAAAATTATATCCTAAAAATTAATAATTGTAAGTTTGTTTACTTAAAAAAATAGAACCTTATTTATAATTATCAAATATTAATGAGTGAAAAAATCATAATTAATTTTTGCCCAACAGGAATGATTCCTAAAAAGGAAACAACTCCTCATGTACCTATATCTCCACAAGAAATTATAGAACAAACTCATGAAGCTTATGAAATAGGAATAACATCTGCTCATTTACATGCTCGGTTAGAAAATGGAGTTCCTACTTACAAAAAAAGTTATTATCGCGAAATTTTTGAAGGGGTTCGTAAACACTGCCCTGAATTGGTTATTTGCGGAAGTACTTCTGGAAGAGATTTTCCTGAATTTGAAAAAAGGTCAGAAATCATTGAACTTAAACCAGATATGTGCTCACTTACTTTAAGTAGCTTAAATTTCATGAAACAAGCCTCGGTTAATGCACCAGATATGATTATTCAGCTTGCAAATAAAATGAAAGAATATGGTGTAACCCCAGAATTAGAGTGTTTTGATTTAGGTATGATTAATTATGGAAAGTACCTCATTAAAAAAGGCGTTATTGAAGGTCCAACATATTGGAACTTACTATTTGGAAATATAGCTGGTTTTCAGCCAAGTTTAAGTCAAATGGGGATAGCTCTATCTGAATTATCGGAATATGAATATCTTAGTTTAGCAGGCCTCGGAGAGAATCAACTCTCTGTTAATGCTACAGCTATAGCTTTAGGTTTTGGCGTTAGGGTTGGATTAGAAGACAATATTTGGTGGGATAATAAACGTACTGAAAAAGCTACAAATATTAATTTAGTTAAACGTATTCACAGCTTAATTGAGTTAAATCAGAAGAAGTTTTTTACTTCAAAAGAATTTGGTGATTTAGGATTTTACAACACAAAAAAATAACTTAATGGCCAAAGCATATCTTTTAGGGATATCACAAGATTCAATTGCCGTAATTTTTGATTTGATATTTGAAATCAAAAATAAATCACACTTTTTGATATACCCTAATATTGAAACTAATATCATCCCATTAACACCTCATAAGAAAATAAATTATGAGATAATGCCATTAGATAAAGAAATTGATAAAACTAAACTTGTTTTCTTTGGATTGGCTAGCCCAAAAAACAAAATCTCAGTATTTAGTTATTTTTTAAAAAAAAATGAAATTGAAAAAACTCAATATGACAAAATAATTCACCCATCTGCTTATATTTCATCATCTTCATTACTAGATAACGGAGTACTTATTGAACCTAATGTTGTAATTAGTTCTCAGTCAAAAATTGGGTTTGGCGTTTTTATTAAAAGAGGCAGTTTGATAGGACACCATAATAACATTGGTGATTTTACAGATATAAACCCTGGTGTAACTATTTCTGGTAAAGTAACAATTGGCAAATGCTGTACTATTGGCTCAGGAACAGTTATTAAAGATAATATTACTATTGGAAAAAACACTATTATTGGAATTGGGAGTGTTGTTACAAAAGATATCCCTGAAAACTCTATTGCTTACGGAAACCCATGTAAGGTTGTAAAAGAAAATACCATCCATCAAATTACTTAATAATGCATCAAGAACTTAAAAACTGTATCGAACACTTAAAAAACGGCGGACTTATCCTCTATCCAACTGATACCTTATGGGGAATAGGTTGTGACGCTAATAATGCAGAAGCTGTTGAAAAAATATACGCCTTAAAAAAACGTATAGATAGTAAAGCTTTGATTTGTCTTGTTGCTGATGAAAGAATGTTATCTAGATATATAAAAAATATTCCTGAGGTTGCACTAGATATTATTGAAGTTGCTGAAAACCCAACAACTATTATTTATGACAATCCACAAAATGTTGCCTCAAATTTAATTGCTAGTGACAATTCTTTAGGTATCAGAATTCCAGATGATGAGTTTTGTTTTCAACTACTTCGAAAATTTAATAGAGCAATCGTTTCTACCTCTGCTAATATATCAGGACAACCAAGTCCAAAATCATTTTCAAAAATAAGCGATGATATTTTAAAAGGTGTAGACTATGTTGTAAATTTACATCGCGAAAAAACAGCACTAAAACCGTCATCAATTATTAAATTAAGTAGTACAGGTTTGGTAACAATCATTAGAAAATAATGTCACAACATAAAAATTTTAAGGAAGCACTTACGCATCCTATTTTTAATACCATACAAAAAGCTGCGGCTATTTTAAATATTGACACCTATGTTATTGGTGGATTTGTAAGAGATTTTATTTTAAAAAGAGGTGACGCCAAAGATATTGATGTTGTCGCAATTGGTAGTGGTATTGAGCTGGCTCAAAAAGTAGCTTCTCTATTACCTAATTCTCCTAAAGTTCAAGTATTCAAAACCTACGGTACAGCAATGTTACGTACTGATGATATCGAAATTGAATTTGTTGGTGCTCGTAAAGAATCCTATGCTAAAGACAGTAGAAACCCAATTGTTGAAAATGGAACCTTAGAGGATGATCAAAATAGAAGAGATTTTACAGTCAATGCATTAGCATTAAGTATCTCAGAACACAATTTCGGTGATTTATTAGACCCCTTTAATGGTATTTTACACCTGAACGAACAGTTATTAAAAACACCCTTAAATCCAGATATCACCTATTCTGACGACCCATTACGAATGATGCGTGCTATTCGTTTTGCTACGCAATTAAAATTCAGAATTGAATTGGAATCGCTACAAGCTATATCAAGAAATAATGAGCGTATCAATATCATCACTAAAGAACGTATTGTTGATGAATTAAATAAAGTAATGAATAGCCCAAAACCCTCAATTGGTTTTTTACTATTAGAGGAAACTGGGTTATTAGCTCATATATTACCTGAATTAATCGCTTTAAAAGGAGTTGATGAAGTTGAAGGTCAATTACATAAAGATAATTTTTACCACACTTTAGAAGTCGTTGATAATATTGCAACAACTACCGACAACCTATGGTTACGTTGGGCTGCATTATTACATGACATTGGAAAAGCCCCAACTAAAAAGTTTAGCAAAAAAGTTGGATGGACTTTTCATGGCCATGAATTTGTAGGCTCTAAAATGGTATACAAATTATTTAAAAGACTAAAAATGCCATTAAACGAAAAAATGAAATTCGTACAAAAAATGGTATTAATGAGTTCAAGACCTATTGTTATTGCAGATAATAACACTACAGATTCGGCTGTTAGAAGATTAGTTTTTGATGCAGGGGAAAATATTGAGGATTTAATGACGCTTTGTGAAGCTGATATCACTACGAAAAACCCTAAGAAATTTAAACGCTATCACAATAATTTCAAAGTTGTTCGTGATAAAATTGTTGAAGTAGAAGAACGTGATCAAGTAAGGAATTTCCAACCTCCAGTAACAGGAGAAGAAATAATGGCAGTATTTAATTTAAAACCATGTAGAGAAATTGGTCAAATTAAAGAAGCCATAAAAGAAGCTATTCTTGAAGGTGAAATTGCGAATGATTATGAAGAAGCAAAGGCACTTATGCTAAAAAAAGGAATAGAACTTGGCTTACATCCCGTAAAAAATTAAATAATTATCTAGCTATAATATTCTTTATAGTGGGAAATGAAATATCAATAGCATTTATAATTTGAGCTACTCTTAAGAGAATTAAATTTTTATATGAAAAAGGACAACAAAAAAGTAATTTACTGGCTACTTACAGGATGTGTTTTAATTTTTATTATGGTTGTTGTAGGTGGAATTACAAGACTAACACACTCAGGGCTTTCTATTTCCAGTTACAAACTTATAAGTGGTACCATACCTCCTATTGGAGAAACTCAATGGCAAGAGGCTTTTGAACTATACCAACAATACCCCGAATATCAAAAAATTAACGATCACTTTTCATTACAGGATTTTAAAGATATTTATTTTTGGGAATGGCTACACAGAGTTATTGGTCGTTTTATCGGATTAGTATTCTTTTTACCTTTCGTATATTTTATAATTACAAAGCAACTCTCTAAAGCAACCATTAAAAAATCCATAGTATTACTAATTTTAGGCGGATTTCAAGGATTCCTTGGATGGTATATGGTAAAAAGCGGATTGGTAGACAAACCCGATGTAAGTCATTACCGTCTTGCAGCACATTTAACAACAGCCTTTATCACTTTTGCATACACTTTTTGGGTAGCTTTAGATTTATGGTTCCCTGAGAGAAAAACTAGTTCTAAAAAACTAAGTAATTTTATTAGGATTGCCTTAGTTATATTAATTATTCAAATTATATATGGAGCTTTTGTAGCAGGTTTAGACGCAGGTTTTATACACAATCATTGGCCATTAATGAATGAAGGAAAACTGATGCATGAAACCGTTTATATAGAACAAAATCCGCTGTACAAAAATTTCATCGAAGGCAAAAGCGGTGTGCAATTCATTCACCGTACACTTGCCTATATTGTTGTTCTTTTTATATTTTTAATTTGGAAAAAAACACGAATACTTACAAAAACTATTTGGCAAAAAAGAGGCGTAAATAGCCTCATGATATTTGTAGGTTTACAGTTTATATTAGGGGTATTAACTCTAATATTACGAGTACCTGTTTGGCTAGGAGTCTCTCATCAAATAGGAGCCTTTTTTCTATTATTAGCAATGACTTTTACGCTACATCGCTTTAGTAAATAACATCTTTTTAAAGAAAATCCATTAACATAAATAAAAAGACAAACCCACTTGTGGGATAAAATAATTGTCGATTTTTGCACTATAATAAATTACTACTACAATGATATACCGCTTTAGAGTTATACTTGACGACAAAGAAGATGTGTTTAGAGACATCGAAGTAAAAGCAGAAGCTACTGCAGAAGATTTTCATAACTCAATTGTTCAAGCTTTTGGATTTGATGGCGGCGAAATGGCCTCTTTCTATTTAAGTGATGAGGAATGGAGCCAAGGAGAAGAGGTTGCTTTATTTGACATGAGTGAAGGAGGTGATTCAGTTCGTATGATGAACGAAACCTCTTTAGATGACATTATCACAGAACATAAAAGAAGATTGATATATGTATATGACTTCTTTTCAATGTGGACATTTTTAGTAGAGCTTGCAGAAATCGCTGAACCAATAGAAAGCACTAGCTATCCTAATTTAATGTATAGTCATGGGGAATTACCAGATAGTCCGCCAGAAAAAGTTTTTGAAGCTGATAAAGGAGAACAAGATGAAGATGATGAATTTAATGATTATCAAGATTTAGAAGATAATTCTTTTGATAATTATGATGATTTATGGAACTAATCAGCATATATTTATAAAATAACAAAACCCACTTGGGTCTGTTTTACTAACAAAACCATTAGCGATGATTAACTTATACCAAACCAATATAGAAAGCTTATCAATTCATAGAGTTGGTAACAAAAGTAAAACTGAAGGCGCATTTTTATCAAAAACTCCATATCAATTAGATGATGAATTAATGCCCTTATTAAAGGACTTTTTCTTTAAGCCATTTAGAGAAAAAGAAGAAAATTATTTTCAATTTGCAAACGAAGTAGATTTAGAGTTTAACGAACTCCACAAAATTGCAACGGAAATATTTCTAAACCCGAGCTCAATACATGAAGCTTCTCAGAAAATCACCACTCATTTGTATGATCAATCAATGCACCCGCACATTAAAAGCGGTGAAGTATACGTAGCGTATTTAAATAACTTGGTTATTGACAATGAAAAAGTTGATGGTATTGGTATATTTAAAAGTGAATTACAACACGATTTTTTGCAGTTTAAAGAACAGGACGAAAGCTTAAATGCTATCTTACAACAAGGTGTAAACCTTAAAAAATTAGATAAAGGTTGTATTATTTTCAATATTGAACAAGAAAGTGGATACAAGATACTTTCTGCTGATTCTAATAAATATGACACTAAATATTGGTTAGAGCAATTTTTGGGAGTAGATGCTTTAGCTGATGATAATTTCATGACAAAAAAGTACTTGCAATTATGTCAGAACTTTGCTAAAGATGTTGTTTTTCCTGCTGAAGACAAAAAAGAAGAAGTTATGTTCATGAACCGTTCAATGGATTACTTTGCCAAGAACGATAATTTTGAAGAAACAAGCTTTCTGAATAGTGTTGTTGACAATCCAGATTTAATCCCGGAATTTAAGCACTATAAAGAAGAAAAGGGGCAAAAATTTAGCGTAGAAGATTTAACTGAATTTCCTATTTCAAATACCGCAGTTACAGCATCTAGAAAAAAGATAAAAAACATAATTGAATTAGACACTAATATTCAAATTAAAATGGATTTTATCAACCCTGAATCAGCAGAGAAGTTTGTTGAAAAAGGTTGGGATGAAGAAAAGCAAATGTATTACTACTTAGTATATTTTAACAAAGAGCAAAAAAGCTAACCCACTTTTGAATTCAAATATTCAATAAAACTATCTCATAATTAAGGAGTGAACTAGTGCTATTTAAAATACCAAAGCCAAAAAGGCATCCTAATAAATCAGGATGCCTTTTTTATAGGTTACATTATACAACTACTCTCTTTAGTAATCCATTGGGGCTTAAGCTAATATCCTCATAGATGTATGATGTGTAATTATTAATATAAAGATAAACACAAAGCAACTCATTACAAAGTAGTTAGATCAGTTATAATTAAACATTTCGACTAAACACTAAATAAATAGGTTAAGTACCTCTTGTTAACTTCATTAAACTGAAAAAGCATCCTAAATGCTTAAGATGCTCTTTTTATAAGTTACATATTTATACTACTCTCTTTAGGTAAGCTTATGGGGCTGTAGCTAATGTCCTCACAGTAAGTTTTTGTAATTATAATTCAAATATACCAATTATATTTAAACCATCTAATATTTTCAAAAAAAAATAAAAATTCACTTTAAAACAATTGAGATTGTAACAATATACTGCTTCATGCGTCTTGTATTTATAATCAATCAAAAATATGTCAGAAACAATTTTAACAATCAAAAACCTGAACAAGAACTATGGTTCACTTCAGGCAGTAAACAATTTATCTTTCACCATAGAAAAAGGAAATGTTTACGGAATACTAGGACCTAATGGTAGTGGGAAATCGACTACTTTAGGTATCGTTTTAAATGTGGTAAATAAAAGTTCCGGTGAGTTTTCATGGTTCAACAACACAGTAAATACACATGATGCGTTAAAAAAAGTGGGGGCTATTATTGAACACCCAAATTTTTACCCATACATGACGGCTTATGATAATTTAAAGCTCGTTTGTAAAATAAAAGGTATCCATACAAAAGCAATCATTGAAAAACTAGAATTAGTAGGGTTAATCGACCGAAAAGACAGTAAGTTCAGAGCTTTCTCATTAGGGATGAAACAGCGTTTAGCTATAGCTTCTGCCTTATTGAACGACCCGGAAATATTAATTTTAGACGAACCTACAAACGGATTAGACCCTCAAGGAATTCACCAAATAAGAGAACTAATAACTAAAATAGCTTCTCAAGGAACTACTATTTTATTAGCTTCTCACCTATTAGATGAAGTTGAAAAAGTATGTTCTCATGCTGTAATCTTGCGTCATGGAGTAAAAATTTACGAAGGAAGAGTTGATGAATTAATCGCTTCAAAAGGCTATTTTGAGCTAAATACAACAAAAAAAAGTGAACTATTAGCGTTCTTAAACTCACATCAAGCATTTGGAACTATTAAGGAAGAAGATGGTAAAATAATAGCCATTTTAAATGAAGAATTAAATGGTGAAGAGTTAAATAAAACTCTACTAGAAAAAGGTATTTATCTTTCACACTTAGTAAAAAGAAAAGAAAGCCTGGAAAATCAATTTTTACAACTAACCAACAATAAATAAACCTCTCATGAAACGTTTACTACAAATAGAATTTCAAAAATTATGGTTAAACAAATTGAGTAGGTTTCTTATTCTTGCTTACTTTTTTCTATTAACCACCATTGCATTAGTGGCTGCTATAAAATTTGACATTGGCCCAATAAAATTTCATTTAGCTGAACAAGGTATTTTTAATTTCCCTTATATATGGCATTTTAACGCATTTATAGCTTCTTTTTTTAAGTTATTTTTAGCCATCATTATTATTTCCATGGTAGCCAATGAATTTAGCAACCGTACACTAAAACAAAACTTGATAGATGGACTAAGTAAAAAAGAATTTGTATACTCCAAGTTTTTAATGGTAATAGTTTTCTCAGTTATATCTACAATATTTGTATTTATAATTTCATTAATATTAGGACTTGTATATTCAAACTACACAGAATTTGGTATTATTTTCACCGATTTAGAATTCATATTCGCTTATTTTATAAAACATATCGGCTTCTTTTCATTATGTTTATTTATAGGTATGCTCATCAAACGTTCTGCCTTTGCTTTAGGCTTTTTAGTCATCTGGAATTTTATAGAGTGGATAATATACGGGTTACTTTTTTGGAATACAGGAAAAGAAAGCACGGTACCCGATACAATTTTAAGTTTTTTCCCTTTCCGATCAATGAGTAATTTAATTAACGAACCTTTTTCTCGTTTATCAGCTGTAAAAGCTGTTGCCAGCCAGGTTGGTGAAAACTTAAGCTATGATTATGCAGTACATTGGTATGAAATAGTAATTGTACTAGCTTGGACATTCTTATTTATTTATGGGTCTTATAAATTATTATTAAAGAGAGATTTGTAATAACAAATTCATTTATATAGAGAGCTCCAATTGCAAAAAATGAGAACCAAACTCATAATTGCAATTGGAGCTTTTTTTAATAAAATCACATATGATATATAATATGTGTTATTTAACGATTTTTTTTGCGTTTAAAGGGTAGGGTATTTACCTTGCCACCTGTTATAAATGATAGTAAGATTAACCAGTTAGTTACTCTAGCATCATTTAATCATTTAAATAACCCCTAGTTCATATGAAACAGCAATACCATTTATTAATTATAGCCTTATTCTTTACCGCTTTTGTTAGCGCACAAGTACAAGGGCCAATAACTATTGATAACACTACTTATACTGATGAACAATTGGTTGATGATATTCTAGTTACTGGAGATTGTGCCCAAACTTCAAATTATAGTTCTTCATTAACAACTTCTCCATTAGGAGTAGCATATTTTGAAAGAGATGGTGATGCGGGGAGTTTTACTCCTCCCCTTCCTAATAATTTTCCTTTTGAAAACGGTATTGTACTAAGTACTGGTAATGTTATGCAAGCTTCAGGTCCTTCAAACCCACAAAGAAGTACTGCTCATGGCGTAAATAATAATGACACAGACTTAAATACTGCAGGAGGAGTAACTAACACTTTTGATGCAGCATTTATTGAGTTTGATTTCGTACCTCCTACAAATGAACTTAAATTTAATTATTTATTTGTTTCTGAAGAATACAATCAAAACTTTGAATGTACATACTCTGATGCATTTGCATTTGTATTAACTGAAGTTGCAACAGGAACCGTAACCAATCTAGCAATACTTCCAACATCTGATACCGGTAATTTTGCAGTAACCTGTACAAATGTTCGCCCTGGAGCACCAGGTTGTGCTACTCCAGCTAATGAACAATATTTTGAACGTTATAACTTTGACAACACTGATCCTACAGTAGCAGCTAACTCATCAATTGTTTATGATGGACAAACAAAAGTACTTACTGCTTTAGGAGCAGTAAATGCAGGAAGTTTATACCATATTAAATTAGTTATAGCAGATCAAGGTGACGCTACTCTAGATTCAGCTGTTTTTATTGAAGGAGGAAGTTTTGATTTAGGTTTAGAAATAGATGTTAACGGAGAGTCAGGAGGTATTGTAATAGAAGATGGAGAGGCTAGCGCTTGTGAAGGAGAAACCGTAACCTTAAACGGGGAAGTAGATAGTCCTTTTACAGTTACGTATCAATGGTACGATGCAAGTGGAGCTATTGCTGGTGAAACAAACACTCAATTCCTAACTACTAACGCAGGGATTTATTACTTAATAGCTTCAGTTACACTTAGTAATGGATCTACTTGTTCTGACACTTCAGACGAAATAACGATCATAAGACACGCTATACCAACTGCTAATCCACCATTAAACTTAATTCTTTGCCCAACAACTGGTACAGAATTCGAACCTTTTATGCTTACTGATAATGACGATGATGTTTTAGGAACTCAAACTGATCCTAATTTTATAATTACCTATCACCTTAATCAAGGTGATGCTGATAACAATGTATCACCTTTAACTAGTCCGTACACAAACATCAGTAATCCTCAAACTATTATTGTCCGAATTGGTAATACTGGAAATCAAACTTGTCATTCTACAGAGTCATTTACATTATCTGTAGGTTCTTCAACAACTGCTACTCAACCTGCCGACCCTACTGTTCGTAAGTGTGATGATTTAGCTGATGGAACTGAAAATTTTGATTTAACACAATTCGATGCTGAAATTTTAGGAACACAATCGAGTACTGATTACACTATTAGCTACCACTTATTAGAAGTTGATGCTACTAATGACGCAAATGCTATTATAAACACTAACCCTTATCCTTCAGCAGTAGTTGAACAAATTATATGGGTTCGTGTGGAAGACAATAATAATAGTGACTGTAATGCCATAACCTCTTTTACAATTTATGTGGATCATATTCCTTTAGCTGTACAACCTTTAGAAATGAGAGCTTGTGATGATGAAGATGTTACCACTGGAGATATTTTCGGTGAAGAAACTTTTGATTTAACTTTTCAGAATACAACTATATTAGGTAGCTTAGATCCTACACTGTATACAGTTAGTTACCACTGGGTAGACAACACCAACCCTACAACACCTGTTGATGTGATAATTACTGATCCCACAGCACACACAACAGTTGCGCCAGCATTAACTCAAGAAATATTTGCTACTGTTACTAATAATATAAATAATACTTGTAGCACAATAACTAGTTTCTTTATTTTCAGAGATCCTATTTATACTACTGCAGTACCAAGCGATGAATTAAACCTTACCGAATGTGATTACACCAACACTGGTGACATGGTTGAGACTTTTAATTTAGATGCACAAATACCCGAAATTCTAGGAGCAGGTGTATCTACAAGTGACACAACAGTTTCTTTTTATTTAAACGAAGCAGACGCAACTGCAAATACAGTAGCCAATGCCTTAACAGGAACTGATGCTTTTACATCTACTACTACAAATGTTGCGCCGTTTATACAAACTATTTACTATACAATCAGTAATAATGACAATGTAACTTGTTTTTCTACTGGTTCTTTACAATTACAAGTTAACGCCTTACCAAGTATAGTATCCCCTACTGATACCTTTAAAGCATGTGACTTAGGTGCTATAGATGGTTATACTGAGTTTGATTTTAACAGCCCAGATGGAATAACAGCAATTAACACTATTACTCAAAACAACACTACTTATGCAGTAAGTTTTTTCGCAACAGCTATTGATGCACAAAACAATACTAATCAATTGTCAAATCCGTATACAAACACTACTCAAAATACTCAAACTATATATGTGAGAGTTGTAGATATTATTACGAATTGCGTTAATTACACTACATTAAATATAGAGGTTGTTACTGCACCACAAGCATATGCATTTGATAATCCATTGACATATTGTGATACTGACAATGATAATGTAGGTTATTTTGATTTAAATACGATCATATCAGACCTTACAGGAAATATCCCTGGTGTAATTGTTGAATTTTTTGAAACAGAGGCTGAAGCTAATTATAGTGCTGTAAATTCACCAAGTGTAGGAGTAATTGACACTTCTGTTTTATATGAAAATATAAACTCTGATGCTGATGGTGATAACAACCCTGCAACTCAAACTATATTTGCGCAGTTATCTATTAATGGTTTAGAATGTGTCACTTTAGTTGAAGTTAACTTACTCGTTATTAAAAGTCCTGAATTACCAAGTACTGATTTAGTATACGCGCAGTGTGAGGAAACTCCAGATATTACTGATGGAATTGTATTTTTCGATTTAACTTCATATGAATTACTAGATTTATATACAGAAATTATCAATGCAGGTGGTGATCCAGCAGAATATACAGCAACGTATTATACAACATTAGATGCTTCTGGAAACCCAGTAGCTCTATCTGAAATTGGGAATCCGAATGCTTATGAAAATACAAGTACACCTGATCAGATTATTTATGTAAGTGTGGAGCATACAGGAACAACTTCAGTGCCTGCTACTGGTTGTTCAACTATAAAAGCAATTACGTTACATGTAGATTTATTACCGACTGCAAACTATACACCAATTGAAGTTTGTGATGATAATGATGTAAATGATCCATTTAATATTACTTCTGATGGAAAAGTTATTTTTAATTTAACAGATTATATCGGTGCTATAACAGGAGGAACAACTGGAGTAAATGTAGAGTTCTATACTACACTAGTAGCTGCAGAAGCAGGAGAAGGTACTGCAACGATTCCTTCGTTTGAATTTATAGACTCACCAACAGCTTATGAAAATGCGGTGAATCCTCAATCAATATTTGCAAGGGTAATTAACCCCTCTACTTTATGTTATGACATTGCAATTGTAACATTACATGTAAATGCAAATCCAACACCTTTAAGTTCTGATGATATTGAAGATCAATTAGGTAATGATGGAGTAATGGAAGAATGTGATGGAAATGTTGATGGATCTGGAGCTATCTCAGAACAAATTGCAACATTTGATTTAACACAATGGGAAACAATAATTCTTAATGGTGAAACAGGAGTTTCAGCAAGTTACTATACAAGTATTGATGATGCGGCTGCAGGAGTAAATGCAATCACAAATCCAGCAAATTATAATAATATTGCTAATCCACAGACTATTTACGTAGGTGTAATTAATGATGGATTTGGAATTTCTCCAGTAACAAATGGTACAGGATGTGCTACAATTGTAACTTTCGAATTGCAAGTACCAGTACCAAGTGTTGAAATTGTTCCAAGTAAAGATGTACTTTGTTTAGATGTAAACGGAGTACCCTTAACAAACACAATGTTACCGATGTTAACAGCTAATGCAACACCAGCAGCACCATATGACTACCAATGGATGTTAAATGGAGTAACAATTCCTAGAGCAACTAAT
>JAWUYQ010000061.1:0-22843 GCA_034110725.1 Flavobacteriaceae bacterium | reverse complement strand
ACAACAACATATTATTTCTTTATCTACTCATACAATAACGAATGTACTGGAGGACCTAATTATTTCAATACAAGCCCTTTGACAGATAATGCAACTACAGGTACAGTGTCATACTGTGTGCCATCTGTAACAAGTGGGGTCGAAGCTAATGGATATATCTCTGAGGTAAGCTTTGTAGGAACATTAAATGATGTAACTAACAACTCAACCTTTTCGAGTGCTCCTTTAGGTTATGAAGATTATACTGGTTTAACTTCACCTGATTTAGCCATTCAAGCTCAAGGAGAAGGAGTAAATATTTTTGTACAAGCTTTGAACACTTCATATATGAAGGCTTGGGTTGACTGGAACAAAGATGGAACATTTGACGACATTACAGAATTAGTTTATAATACGGGAGGTGTTTCTACATATTCTACAACATTTGGTTTTATAGTACCCCCTGCAACTATAATAGGAGACTACAGGGTTCGAATTAGACTTAATAGTACTGATGTTACTTATACAAACCCTAATTCAACTGATGCTTTTACATCATGTGGAAACATAAATTATGGAGGTGAAACAGAAGATTACTTATTCACGGTTATTGAAGATTGTGATGCGTTAATAACATCTTTCACAGATGGTGAAACTTGTGGAGCAAGTGGTACTGTAGACTTAAGTGCTACAGGATCGGCAGGTACTACACAATACCATTGGTATGACTCACTAACTGGAGGAACGCTTTTAGAAACTAACGCAGGAACTTATACTACACCAACAATATTTGCATCAACTACATATTATGTAACTGCTGATAATGGTTGTGAATCATATGTTCGTACAGCAGTTAAGGCTACACTAAGCCCTACTCCTGTTTTAGCATTTACACCTTCTGTACCTGTACTTTGTGGTGAAGAAAATATAGTTGCTATTACTGCTTCAGGTGATAAAGAAGAAGTGTTTTTAATTGATGAAGATTTTGAAAGTGGCCTAGGTGGTTTTACAAACATTCACTTAGGGGCTCCTAATGGTTCTGATGCATTAACAGCATGGCAAGTTAGAACAAGTACTTACGTACCAAACAACCAAGTATGGTTTCCTGCAATCTCTTCTGGTTTTGGGCCAAATCAATTTGCCATGGCAACATCTGATGTAGGAGCTGATGATACACATAATGCTATTTTATCTCCTATTGTAGATAGTTCTACTTTCTTAGACCTTACATTAACTCTTGACGCATATTACTCTAGATATTATATAAGTCCTACAAATCCATTAAAAGAATATTTAACTTTTGATGTTTCTACAGACGGAGGAACTTCATGGACAGAGGAAAGAAAATACCTAGATGATATTGGAATTGGTACCCGTTTTGAAAAATTAACATTTGATTTTTCTGCATACATAAACGAAACTAACTTACGTATAAGAGTACGTCAATATGGTGAGTGGTGTGATGGAATAGCTATTGATAATGTAAAATTATTTGGATTTAGACCATTAACAACAGCTTTAACGTGGTCATCTCCTGTAGATGCATTTACTGATCCCGCAGCAACTATACCTTATGTTGGCGGACCTATAACTATAGTGTATGTAAAACCAACACCTGCTCAATTAGAATTGCCATCTTGGACGTTTACAGCAAATGCTACATTAAATAACGGATGTGTAACCTCTAAAGATATTAGTATTACAAATAACACAAAATATTTTCAAGGAGCAGATAATGATTGGTTTAATGCTGCGAACTGGAAACCTGTAGGAGTACCTACATCTAGTAATTGTGTAATTATACCGGATACATATACTGCTATTATACCTGGGGGATCTGATGGTGATGCTTATAATATTTCTGTACGCCCAGATGGTGATTTAATAATTCAATCTGATGGTACGGTAACAGCACAAAATTATGTAAACGTAAATGCCGGTGGAGATTTTACTATTGAAGACACAGGAAGTTTAATTCAAGTACAAGATCAAGGGCATATAGACTATGTTCCCAATACAGGAGTTATTGATATGAAACGTATTGCTAACATTAGAAAATTAGATTATGTATTCTGGTCTTCTCCTGTAGCTAACTTCCCAGTTACCTCTATTTCACCAGGAACTAACACTGGAGTTATATGGGAATGGAATCCAACTGTAGTTGGAAACGGAGCAGGTGATTTTGGTATATGGCAAAACACAACTGCGAATATGATTGACGGTAAAGGATATATTGTTAGAGGGCCTGATGCTTACACAACTGCCTTCCAAAACTATACCGCTACTTTTAATGGTGTCCCTAACAACGGAACTTTAACACCTAGCATTAATAGAGGTACATGGAATGGTGGTGTTTATACAGGACCAACTGCTACTGCCCCTAAAGATGATTCTGATAATTTAAACTTAATTGGTAACCCATACCCTTCTGCTATTAACTAACAAGCTGTTTTGACTGCTAATGCAATAATAGAAGGTGCAGTACATATCTGGACTCATGGTACTGCTCCAAGTAGCGCTATTGTAGATCCTTTTTACGCAGATTATGGTCAAAATTATACTATTAATGACTACATCGTATATAATGGTACAGGAACTGATAGTGGACCTGCTGGATTTAGTGGTAACATAGGAGCTGGACAAGGATTCTTTGTTAAAATGTTACACGCAACAGCTTCAACTTCTGAAACTGTAACTTTTGAAAATACAATGCGTGACAGAACACATGGAAATGCTGACTTTTACAGAACAGCTAACCCTGACAATGCAAGTGTAACTAATAGTATAGAAAAACACAGAATTTGGTTAGACCTTACTGCTCCTAACAATCAAAACAACAGGATCCTTGTAGGATATGTAACTGGTGCAACACTAGAAAAAGACAGAATGTATGATGCTAAAAGCAATAACAAAACAAACTTTAGGCTTTATTCAAAAGTAGATGAGTATCAATTATTAATCCAAGGTAGACCAGTACCATTTGTAGATACTGACAAAGTAAACCTAGAAGCTGTACTACCAAATGATGGTCAATATACATTCTCAATACATAGTGTTGATGGATTATTCGAAGATGAAACTCAGGGAATTTATATTGAAGATCTTGAATTGGATATTATTCATAATTTAAGAACAAGCCCATATACTTTCAGCGGAATAAGTGGATTACAAGAAGGGCGTTTTATTTTACGTTACACAGATGAAAACAAACAATTAGGTATTGAAGAGGTAATTACTAATAATGAACTTTCAATATTTACAGCTAACAATCAAGTAACTGCTGTTTCAAATACCAGTAACATCAAAAGCTTTACTATGTATGATGTTAACGGACGTTTACTAGTAAACAACAGAAACTTAAATGTTACTGAATATAGTATTAACACAAACAACTATAGTACTGGAACATATTTAGTAACTATTGAATTAAATGACGGAAGATCATTAACTAAAAAAGTTGTTTTCTAAATTATTAGAATGACAGTTCAATAAAAAAAGAGCGGCTATCTAAATTAGATAGCCGCTCTTTTAGTTAAAAAAAACGCTCTTTTAAAACTTATCAAACAAAAAAACACAAACCTATACACTATATTAAGAAAACCTATAAAAAACATAAAATATAGACTAAATGACCTTGTAGAATTAAAAATCAACCCAAAACACACTTTATCTGATTTTTAATGCATTTCATCGAAAACACATTGTTGCCCAACCTAACATATAGGATATTTTTTATATTCGCTTGATTTTTAGAATCAAATACCCGAATATTAACAATATAATTACCCGAATAATTATGAAACTTTTTACCCGAAAAAGTAAAGAATTGCTATGCGCAATTTTTTTAATTACCCCACTATTTTCAACTGCACAAGTAGGAGTTGGAACAACAACTCCAAATGGAGCTTTAGATATTACATCTACAACAAATGGATTGCTTCCCCCAAGAATAGTATTAACCGCTACCAATGTTTCTGCTCCAGTAGTAAACCCAAATGGTGGTGGCGTACCTATTGCTGGTACACTTGTATGGAATACAAACACTGCTGGAACAATACCAAACAATGTTGCTCCAGGAATGTATTACTGGGATGGTACCCGATGGATATCTTTAGCAGGTTCTCCTGGTGGATTAGATTGGTCAATAACAGGTAATGGAGGTATTGATGGTGGAACAGTTACTACAGGTGGTGCTCATTTTTTAGGTACTTATGACAATACTAACATTGACATTAGAACAAACGGAGCTCATGTTGCTCGTATATCAGCATTAGGAGAATTTTTTATAGGTGGGTACAACACTGTTCTACCAGGAGATTTAATGAACGGTATAAGTATTGGTAACACTGCATTTCCTTGGGCTGTCAATGGATATACTGACCAAGACGGATCAGGAGTATATGGAGCTGTTCAAGGAGGAAGTACATTATATGCAGGAGTACAAGGTGAATATGATGGAACAAATAGTATTGGCGCAGGTGTAAGAGGTTTAATTAGTAACACTACTTCAGGTACTGATTTTTCAACTATCATTGCTGGTGTAAAAGGAGATGGAGCTATTACAGCTGCCTCTGCAGGAAATTACAAATTTGGTGTTCACGGAAGAGGTGGTCTATCTACCAGAAGTGGTGGTGTTATTGGTGATGATTTTGGTGCTGGAACTGGAGCTCTTGGATACTATTCAAGCGCTGGTACTGACTATGGTGTATATGCTTTCGGAACAACTAGAGCTAATGGAGGTGCCGCAGGTAGAAATACTAATGATGAACTAAATACATCTATTGGACTTGGAGTATACGGTGGCGTTGTTGGTAGCTGGGTTAAAGGTAATCAGTACGGTTCTATTGCAACTGGTAAAAGGTTTGCCAATTATAACTTAGGAAAAACGATTACAAATGAATCATTTATTGTTTTAGACAAGAAGAAAGATGGGAGTAAATCTGTTTCATACGCTTCTACTTCAATGAGTCTTGACATACAATTAAAAGGGAGAGGCCAATTATCAAACGGAACTAGTTACATCCCTTTTAACAGAGATTATTCTGGGATTATTGATGATTCAAAACCTATTATTCTTACTATTACTCCAATAGGAGAAAATAATGGAGTACATATCGTTTCTGTTGATAAAAACGGGTTTTCAATTAAAGAAAATGGAAATGGAAATTCTAGTGTTTCATTTAATTGGATAGCAATAGCCGACAAGAACACCAAAACAACACCTGTATCTAATGAAATACTAGCTTCAGATTTTGATGAAAATATTGATGCTGTAATGCATAATGATAATTATGATGGTGGAAAAGCAGTATGGAGTGAGCTCGGAAAAGTACACTTTGGAGATAAAGCTCCTAAAAACCCAAAGAAATTAGAGATGATCAAAAATCAAATTGATGTTTCTAGACCAAAAGTAAAAAACTAAGTTGTTATAAAATGTCTGAACACTTTAAAGCTTAACGCAAGAATTTAAAAAAGGATTTTATTTCTTAACATACCTAAAAAACGCCCACTTAGGGCGTTTTTTAGGTATGTTAAGAAATATCCAAATTAATCTTATTGGATAGTTAAAAAACAACCAACCACAAATGTACTTCATCTGCTTAATTTGTATTTCACAGATATAAATACTAACTTACAGTATCGCTTCAAAAAAAAATCCCTCCAACAAACTTATACGCAAAATAGTAACTTAAAACAAAAAGTGATATGTATAAGCTTATTTTAAAAACCTTGATTGTTGGTGCTACCATTCTTTTTATTTCACAGAAAAGTCACGCACAAGTAGGGATTGGAACTACAAATCCTCAACAACAATTACATCTTGATGGTACTTCTGCAGGTCTTCAAACTATCAGAATCGATGATTGCGCAGTTACCATAGCTGGAACCAATCCTGGTGAATTAGCAACTACAAATACTACAACCAATAAAGTTTTGTATAGTGATACAAATGGAGATATACAAGTAAGGTATATTTTTGGAGATAATACTCAAAGTGTTATATTATCAGCAGGGACTCAAAACATAAATAACACATCTCTAACTGATATAACTGGCGCTACTATATCTTTTACACCAAGACATTCAACTGTTTATTTATCTTTTGTAATTTCAGGTTACAACCCATTATGTGGTTCAGACCAATCATGGTTTTCTGTAGGAGTCAATAATGGAGGAACAAATGTAGGTAACTTTTTAAGCATGACTGCTACAACAGATGATATAGCAGGATCAGTTGGCGCAGCAACAATTACGGCTGCTAAATTTCCATTATCTGTAACTCCTGGTGTAGCTGTAACAATTAAACTTAGAGGTAGAGATGGAGGAACAAATCATGTTTGTGGATTCACAATCGACAGAACTAATTATACAAGTTACATGACTATAGAAGATTAATAATATTAATCTTTTTAAGATACTTCAAAAACGCCCACCTAGGGCGTTTTTGAATATACATTAAATTAGATTGGTTGTCGTAAGCCTCTTGTTCAAAAGAAATACTTTCATAAGCTATACTCCAATTTTTGCACACCAATAGTCTAATAAAGAATTCTATTACATACCATAAATAAAAAAACAAAACTAGTAACTCTTTTTGTTGGGTTATATGAATTAGCTCATGGTTTAACAATATCACATCTTCTTTTAACTTTTTATCTTTCAAAAAAACAAAAGGGTACAAAGTTATACCTTCATATCCTTTAGGAACAAAATATTTGCTAACTAAAATCATATTCAAATAGGAACAATAATCAAACCAAAAATGCTGTATATTTGTGATATCATGATTAAAAAGAGAATCCCATTAGAGGAAGGAGATTATTATTTAACTCCTGAAGGCTACAAATGCTTCACAGAACAGTACCATTTAAAGAGAGGTTATTGTTGTGAAAGTGGTTGCAGGCATTGCCCCTATGGATTCGATAAAAAAACTAATTCTACAAAAAAGAAGGAGAAGTAATGGATTGTCAACAACTGAAATACAAAGTTGCTATTTATAGCAGGTATCACAGAGTTGATATCCGTTATCCATAAGTGTTACTTCCTACTCAACACCTATAATTACTGGTTGCTAAAAAGTAACGAAGTAATCTCTAATTGTATTTTGAAATCAACAAAGAAAACACTCAATTTTCTTTGTAATGACTTCTATTAATTATATTTATTTTATAATAAAAAAAACTATGGAAACTATTACAGCATTAAGCTTTAAACAACATATCAAACAAGGTATCCCTAACGAATTACCTCCTATAAAAGAGTACGAAATAACTATTAACCACGCACCAAAACGTAAAGATATCCTTTCTGATGAAGAAAAGAAGCTAGCTTTACAAAATGCGTTGCGTTATTTTAAACCTGAACAACACGAAATATTAGCAAAAGAATTCTTAGCTGAATTAAATGATTATGGGCGTATTTACATGTACCGTTTTCGTCCAGATTACGAAATGAAAGCCAGACCAATTAAGGAATACCCTGGTAAATGTAAACAAGCGAAGGCAATCATGTTAATGATTCAAAATAACTTGGATTATGCTGTGGCACAACACCCACATGAGTTAATTACATATGGTGGTAACGGAGCAGTATTTTCTAACTGGGCTCAGTATTTATTAACTATGAAATACTTATCAGAAATGACTGATAAGCAAACATTAGTAATGTATTCTGGTCACCCAATGGGTTTATTTCCATCTCATAAAGATGCGCCAAGAGTTGTGGTTACTAATGGTATGATGATTCCTAATTATTCTCAACCAGATGATTTGGAGAAATTTAATGCTTTAGGAGTTTCACAATATGGACAAATGACTGCAGGAAGTTACATGTATATAGGTCCACAAGGTATAGTGCATGGTACAACAATAACAGTTTTAAACGGATTTAGAAAAATAGGAAAAGAACCAAAAGGAAATCTGTTTGTTACTTCAGGTTTAGGAGGTATGTCTGGAGCACAGCCAAAAGCAGGGAATATTGCTTGTTGTATTACTGTTTGTGCCGAAGTAAACCCAAAAATCACTCAAGTACGATTAGATCAAGGTTGGATAGATGAAAAAATAACTGATTTAAATGAATTAGTTACTCGTGTTAAACAAGCTAAAGCCAATAAAGAAACAGTCTCTATTGCTTATTTAGGTAACATTGTGGACGTTTGGGAAAAGTTTGACAAAGAAGAGGTTCATATCGATTTAGGGTCTGACCAAACTTCTTTACACAACCCATGGGCTGGAGGATACTACCCAGTAGACATCACTTTTGAAGATGCTAATGATATGATGGCAAACGAACCTGATCTATTTAAAGAAAAAGTTCAAGAAACTTTATGTCGTCACGCAAAAGCGATTAATAAACATACTGCAAAAGGAACTTATTTTTTCGATTACGGAAACGCTTTCTTACTAGAAGCTTCTCGTGCAGGTGCTGATGTAATGTCTGACAATCCAACTATAGGAAGAGAATTCAAATACCCAAGTTATGTACAAGACATTATGGGGCCAATGTGTTTCGATTATGGATTCGGACCATTTAGATGGGTTTGTGCTTCTGGGAAACCAGAAGATTTAGCAAAAACTGATGAAATTGCTTGTAAGGTTTTAGAGAAATTAAAGAAAGAATCTCCTGCTGAAATCCAACAACAAATGACGGATAACATTCAGTGGATAAAAGGGGCTCAAGAAAATAAATTAGTAGTGGGTTCACAAGCACGTATTTTATATGCAGATGCTGAAGGACGTATGAAAATTGCTAAGGCATTTAATAAAGCTATTAAAAAAGGAAAAATAGGAACTATTGTTTTAGGAAGAGATCATCATGATGTTTCCGGAACAGACTCTCCATATAGAGAAACATCAAACATTTATGACGGCTCACGTTTTACTGCTGATATGGCTATACACAATGTAATTGGAGATAGTTTTAGAGGTGCTACTTGGGTATCAATCCACAATGGTGGTGGTGTTGGCTGGGGAGAAGTAATCAACGGAGGTTTCGGTATGGTTCTTGATGGTAGTAAAGATGCAGGGAGACGTTTAGAATCGATGCTCTTTTGGGATGTAAATAACGGAATTGCTCGTAGAAATTGGGCAAGAAATGAAGGTGCTATTTTTGCTATTGAAAGAGCTATGAAATCAGAACCTAAGTTAAAAGTTACTGTTCCAAATTTAGTTGACGACAAACTACTTACTAATTTATAACCAGCGTTCTATTTATAAATAAACTTAAACAGAAGCGCATAAAACAATTATTATGAAAGTATTCAAACTACTTACTATTACAATTGCTATAATTCTAACATCATGTGCTTCTGTTAGAGTAACTACTGATTATGACACACAAGCTCCATTTGATAGCTACAAAACTTTTGCTTTCTACAAACCAGGTATTGATAAGGTAGAAATTTCTGATTTAGATAAAAAGAGAATTCTTAGAGCAATTGAAAAAGAAATGCTAGCTAAGGGATTCACAAAGTCAGAATCACCCGATTTACTAATTAACATCAATACCAAAACTGAAAAGAATGTAAATGTGTATAATGCAGGTATTGGGTATGGATGGGGACCATGGTATGGTGGTTATAACCGTCAAGTTTCAAGTTCTACAAACGGTGTTTTGTATATTGATTTAATCAACTCAAAAGACAAACAGTTAGTTTGGCAAGGTAGAGGATCAGGTTATTTAACTCACAGTGTTGAAAAGAAGGATGAAAGAACTCAAGAATTTGTTACTCAAATTTTAGCGAAATATCCTCCAGGAGCAGACAAAAAATAAAAGAGTATATCTCACTAATTAAGAAAGCCAAAACAATAAAATGTTTTGGCTTTCTTAGTTTTTATAGTTCTTTAATCCGTTCATTATATTCATAAAACCGCTCGTCATATTTTCTACTTTAGAACTGTCGTATCTCTATATATTTGATACTATAATCAAAAAACAAACAGTCATGAAGAAAAAAATTATTTATGTAGGGTTAGCAGTTGTTACTTTTATTTTATTAGACACTTTAATATTTGATAATATTTTTGATAAGAATGCTAATACCAACAATATAGCAGAATTACTATCTGAAGAGCTTCACTGTAAAGACATTAACACTATGAGTGCAAATGGGTTTTTAATATCTAAAGGTATATATGGTGATTCCCATTTAGTAACCATTCAGGAAAGTGATTTAACTAATATCACTAAAAAAGAAGTAACAAAAATCCAGGAGGTGTTTAACCAAAATCTAGAAAATTTTAAAGAAGCAAATTATATCGAGTTGACCTTTAATGATATCAAAACAAGAAATAATACAATTGTTTTTAAAAAAGGAGTGATTACAACACCATAAATTAATAGCTATTCAACACAAAATCCACATGAAAAATTCAATCAAATTAATTATCGGAGTCATTATTGGTGTTTTAATATATTACCTATTAAATTCAATCTCAATTATTATAGTCAGCATCATATTATATGGTCTTATTGAAGGTGTTTATAAAGACAATTATAAGTCAAATAATATTTAAAAAAAACATCTTTAAATCATTAATCAAAAACTTACAGCTATGATAACAATTGTTTTAAAATTTATGAGCATACTAATTGAGTTCATCATTCAAATATTCATATAATATAGTTGACTATATCATTTTAATTATTAAAAAGTAGCGCTATATTAACAGCTCAAGAAGCTAGTATAAATACCAACATTACCCTATGAAGTTAACTACTAACAAATACTATATTATATTTAGTTTTATTTGCTGGATTTTACTATTCTTTTTTACACTTACAACACTAAAAATTCACAGAATATTTGGTAGTGAAGAGCTTGTTATTTCAAAAATAAAATATGCCTTGGCCGAGGGTTTAGCATGCGGTATTCTTGCTTTTATTTTATCCTTTATAACGGCTTATTTTATTGATCATTATTTAGATTTTAAAAAAATAAAACGAGTAGATATCCTAAAACTAATCACAGTGTTTGTAGGCGTTCAAGTAGTTTACTCATTACTTATTTGGCCAATTTTAATTTACTTAGATAGCTACCTTGGCAACAATGCTTTTAGAGAAACAAATATCTCTTTACTCTATATTAAGCTCTATAATATTCCTTTTTTTGCTACACTTTTTTTTGTTTGGCTATTTGTTTATATAACAATAAACATTTACCATCAATTAAAAAATGTTCAACTAAAACAGATATTTTTGGAAAATAATTTGAAAGAATCTGAGCTGAATACATTAAAAGGTCAGATTAATCCTCATTTTATGTTTAACAGCTTGAATAACATAAGAGGGCTCATATTGGAAGATACCTCCAAATCAAGGGAAATGATTACTCGTTTAGCTGAAATGTTACGCTATTCACTTACCAAAAACAACGTTAATGCAATCACTTTAGAAAACGAGATAGAAATGGTTGACAATTATATTGCCATTTCAAAAATACAACTGGAAGAGCGCTTACAATTTGATAAAAACATATCATTAACAACCTCAGAAGTCCTAATACCTCCAATGATTATACAAATGCTAATAGAAAATGCCGTAAAACATGGTATTACTAATATCAAAAATGGGGGAGTTATTTCATTAAACATCAAAAAAGAAACTAGCAATCTGCATATTGAAGTTATTAATCCAGGTAAGCTAAATAACAATACTAGTTCTACTCAATTAGGAGTTAAAAATATAAAAGAACGTTTATCTTTATTATATAAAGGAAACGCAAGCTTTGATTTAGAAGAAAGAAATAATCAGGTTATTGCCACTATAAAAATACCTTTATCATGAATATCAATGCCGTTATAGTAGAAGATTCTCGTTTAGCAAGAAATGAACTGAAAGAGTTAATTAAAGAATTTCCTAATATTAACATCTTAGGAGAGGCTGAAAATGTAGATGAAGGCGTGATTTTAATTAAAGAAACTAAACCTGACTTACTGTTTTTAGATATTAACATGCCTGAAAAAGATGGTTTTCAGTTGTTAGAAGAATTGGACGAAGCTCCAATGGTTATTTTCACCACTGCCTTTGATGAATATGCTATAAAATCTTTTGAATACAATGCGTTAGATTATCTAATGAAACCTATTAATTCAAAGCGATTTGAATCAGCTATTGACAAAATTACTAAACGATTAAACGATCGTAAAGCTTCCGATACACCTATAGAAAAATTGAATGAAAATAGTCAGATTTTCATTAAAGATGGAGAGCAATGTTGGTTGGTGAAAATTGAAAATATCACCTTATTTGAAATCGTCGGAAATTATACTCGGGTCTATTTCGACAACAACAAACCTCTACTCTACAAATCGTTAAACCAAGTAGAAGAAAAATTACCTAATAACAATTATTTTAGAGCTAACAGACAGCAAATTATCAATACAAATCATATAAAAAATGTTATTCCATGGTTTAGTGGAAAACTTAAATTAGAAATGATAAATGGTGTGGATGTAGAGGTGTCTAGAAGACAAAGCCAAAGTTTTAAAGAACGTCTGAGTTTATAAAAATATATTTAAAATTAATTCAGCTTATATTTATGTAACATATATCACTTAATTTCTTCAAAGTCTTACGTATTTTTGAAGTATGAAAAACATACTTTATCTATCATTCATTTTACTCTTCTTTTCTTGTAGTCAAAAACAAAAAACAAGCCTACAAAAAGATTATATTACCTCTAAAGTAGCTCTCGGAGAAAAGTTGTTTTTTGACCCAATCCTTTCCCTAGACAATTCTATTTCGTGTGCAGATTGCCACCAACCAAAATTTGCTTTTGCCGACAATAAATCATTTTCTATAGGAGTTAATGATAGTTTAGGAAACCGAAACACTCCTTCGGTTATGAATATGGCTAGTCGTTCATTTTTCTTTCATGATGGTAGAGCAGCTTCTTTAGAAGAGCAAGCAAGTATGCCTATAGAAAATCCAGTAGAAATGAATTTGCCGTTTACGGAAGCCGTAAAAAGAGTTCAGATTAATAAAGCATATTTTAACTTATTCAAAAAAATATACCACACCGAACCTAACAAAGAAAACATCACCAATGCCTTAGCAGAATTTCAGCGAAGCCTTGAGAGCGATGGTAGCGCACCACACGATCTTTGGATGAGTGATGTAGATACCCTTGCCATGAGTCCTTCTCAGCAAAGAGGGAGAAACCTCTTTTTATCTGATGAATTTAAATGTTTCGATTGTCATTTTGGTCCTGATTTTACTGGCGACGAATTTAGAAACATTGGTTTGTACGATGGTGTTACCTTAAAAGATATGGGTAGGTACGATGTTACTAAAGACTCTAGTGATATTGGTAAATTTAAAGTTCCTGGTTTAAGGAACGTAGCTCTTACTGCTCCATATATGCATGATGGGAAATTTAATACTCTTGAAGAAGTAATTGATTTTTACAGCAACCCTTATGATTTTGTAGAAAAACCGGTAAACATAGACAGCTTAATGGTAAAACCTTTAAATCTCTCAGATCAACAAAAAGAAGACTTGGTAAACTTTTTACATTCACTTACCGATAAAAATATCCCACACCAAGATAGAAAGAGTTAAACCTTTCTTTTTTACTTCCTTTCTGAGTTAAAACTACTAGAGAAAAAAAATGCAGATACATATCTAAGTAATCAAAAATAAAAAGTTTATCCATAAACAACAATAAAGGCTACTCAAACTGAGTAGCCTTTATCTCAACTTATTTCAAGATGGGATACTATTAATTGTAGTTATTTTCACATAAAATACTCTTTCTTTTTCATAATATATCTTATTTTTACTATTCAAACCTACTTTGAAATAAAACTATTAAAACTAACTATTGATGAAACAAATATTACCCCTTTTAATTATATGCATATCCTTTAAAGCATATTCTCAATTTTCAGTAAACGTTGTAAATGTTACAACAAATGATTTAGTATATGATTCAAATACTGATAGAATCTACACTAGTATTCCAAGCTCAAATGGAGCTAATGGAAATAGCCTAGGTGTTATAAATCCTAATACTTATACTTTAGAAAACACTATTTTTATTGGTAGTGAACCAACGGTATTGGCCCTCTCAGATAATGGGCAGTTTATTTATTCAGGTTTTAGTGGAGCTTCGCTCATTAGACGTTTTGAAGTTGCTACTCAAACTGCTGGACTTCAATTTTCACTTGGAAGCGACCCTTCGACTGGTTCTTTCTATGCAGAAGATATTGAAGTCCTACCTGGCAGCCCAAATACCATTGCTGTTTCTAGAAAAAATAATGGTTTTTCTCCAAGACACGAAGGTGTTGTTATTTATGATGACAATATTATGAGATCAACAACAACACAAGATCATACTGGAAGTAATAAAATTGAATTTAAAGACAATACAAATTTATTTGGTTATAATAATGAAACCACAGAATTTGGCTTAAGAAGTCTTTCTGTTAATGCTTCTGGAATATCAGAAGGAAGTGTAAATCAAAATATATTATCAGGTTTTGGAGTAGATTTTATTTACAATAACAACTACATATACGCCACAAATGGGAAAGTTATAGATGTAACAGGAGTACCGTTTGCTATAGGAGAATTCCTCAATGCAAGTGGACCGATGGTTTATGACACTAACTTAAATTTAGTTTGCTATGCTAGCTATGACTTTTCAGGTAACATAACATTTAAGCGATTTAATCCTAATACATTCCTTTTAGTTGACAGTTATCTTATAACCCAAGCATCAGGAGATGTTAATTCAATTACAACATGTGGTAACGGATGCTACGTATTCAACACTAGTGACAATAAAGTTATCATTATCAATGACACAAACTTAAGTGTTCATGGATACAACTCTGTTGAAAAAATAAATATTTATCCTAATCCTACAACTGACTACTTGTATTTTGATGAAACTATTGATTCAAATTCTATTGAAGTATTTGATATAAATGGGAGAAAACTTAATCTTCAAAAAACAAATAATAGAATCAGTTTTATCAACTTGAATTCAGGTATTTACATTGTTAGAATAAAAATTAAAAGAAAAATTATAACTAAAAAAATAATAAAGAAATAACCTATTACAGTAAAATAAGAAAAGCGACTCAATCGAGTCGCTTTTCTTATTTTACAAGTTTAGTAAGCTTAATACGCTAACAACTCCTCAATCTTCACTTTAACTTTTTCAGTAGAAGGAATCATAGTTTCTTCTAGCACCGAGTTTAACGGTATAGCTGGCATATTCTCACTACCAATAGTCATAACTGGCGCATCTAAATATTTAAAACATTTCTCTTGCACCAATCCACTTAAGGCTCTTCCAAAAGAATTATTAGTTGGTTCTTCTGTTACAATTAAACATTTTTTTGTCTTTTTAACAGACGCCAAAATAGCTTCTTCATCTAACGGATATAAGGTACGTAAATCGATTATTTCAACATTTTCTTTTAAGTCTTTAGTTGCATTTAACGCCCAATGCACTCCCATTCCGTAAGTGACTACAGTCATGGTTTCTTCTTCATCCTGTTTCCAGATTTCTTGTATTGTATTCGCTTTTCCTATAGGTAAAATATAATCTTCAGCTGGCTCAATAGTTCTTGCTGCATCAGTTCCTTTTACTTTTGACCAATACAATCCTTTGTGTTCCAAGAACACTACCGGATTCGGATCGTGATAAGCTGCTTTTAGCATTCCTTTTAAATCGGCTCCATTACTTGGATACGCAATTTTAATTCCTCTAATATTAGTTAAAATAGATTCTATAGAAGATGAATGATACGGACCTCCACTACCATACGCACCAATAGGAATACGTAAGATCATAGATATTGGCCATTTACCATTTGATAAATAACAACTTCTACTTACCTCAGTAAATAATTGGTTGATACCTGGGAAAATATAATCGGCAAATTGAACCTCAACAATTGGTTTTAATCCTGCTGCCGACATCCCTACAGTAGAACCAACAATAAATGCTTCTTGAATTGGAGTATTGAATACACGTTCATCTCCAAATTTTTGAGCTAATGTAGCCGCTTCTCTAAACACACCTCCTAGTCTACCTCCTACATCTTGACCGTATAGTAAACATTCTTTATGCTCACGCATTATTTCTTCAACCGCAAATAAAGCACAATCAACCATTACAACCTCTTCTTTGTTAGCTGGAGCTCTTTCCCCCGTTTCTTCAGTAATAGGTGTTGGTGCAAAATCATGCGTAAATAAATCTGCTGGAGAAGGATCTTCAGCTTTTAAAGCCCTTTCAAAATCTGCTTTTACTAATGTAATTGCTTCTGACTCTATATTATCTACTTCTTTTTGAGTGAAACCAGCATCTAATAATTGCTTTTGTAAAACTGGATATGGGTCACGAGAAAATGCTTCTTCTAAATCATCACGATACCACTCCATACGCACACCAGAAGTATGGTGGTTCAATAACGGAACTTTTGCATGTAACAATACTGGTCTACGTTCTTCTCTTATTATTTTTAGCGCTTTTTCTACTGCCTCATAAGATTCTGTAAAGTTAGCACCATCAATTGTCATGGCTTCTAAACCGTTGAATCCTCTTGCATATTCAAAAGCGTCTTGCGCTCTTGTTTCTTCTGCATTAGCTGAAATATCCCAACCATTATCTTGTACTAAATACAAAATAGGCAATTGCTTTAAGGCTGCCATTTGGAACGCTTCAGATATTTCTCCTTCGGTAACAGATGCATCTCCTAAACTACACACCACCAGTGGTGGATTATCTTGCTCACTCTTACGGATAGCTTCGTCAATATTTTTTATCCCAACATTTTCTTTATACCAAAATCCCATTGCAACTCCTGTTGCAGGAATAGCTTGCATACCTGTTGCAGAAGATTGATGTGGTATTTTGGGCTTATCAACATCGTTTAAACTTGGATGACAATAGTAGGTTCTTCCTCCTGAAAACGGATCGTCTTTTTTAGCTAGTAACTGCAACATTAAATCGTAAGGCTTCAATCCAAATGATAATAACATAGCATCATCTCTATAGTATGGAAAAGCATAATCTTGAGGTAATAATTGCATTCCTAAAGCTGTCTGAATAGCTTCATGACCTCTTGATGTTGCGTGCACATACTTAGATACTAACTTAAAGTTATCCTCGTACAAAGTCGCCATTGCTTTTGCTGTACATAAGTTAGCGAACCCTTTTTGTAATATTTCCTTTGTTAGTTGTAATTCCTTTACCATTGCTCCCATTTTCAGTTGTTACTTAACTTCTATATTATATTTTCTTAATAACCCAAGTACTTCGGGCATTGAGAACTTTGCTTTTTTTATTTTATTTATCTCAGGGTCTATAACATAATTATAAGAGGTCCTAAAATCTGATTTCTCTAACATTGTTCTTTCAAAAATTGCAGCTTTAAAATCACAATTATCAAAAAATGAACTAGTAAATTCTGCTTCTGTAAAATCTACTTGATGCAGCATACAGGTATTGAATTTGGTTCCTTTAGCTTTTACTTGATAGAAAGATGCTATACTTAAATTACATTCATTGAATGATACAGAAAATAAGAAATCACTACAATGATTAAACTGTAACCCTAATAGTTTGCAATTTGAAAAACTGACATCATTTAAAACGGTGTGTCTTAAATTGACATTACTCAAATCGCAATCTTGAAACTCGCATTCTGTAAAAGTTACATTAGACAGATCCGATTCTAAAAAAACACAATTCACAAACCTACAATTATCATATTCCCCCTTAGCTAAAGTCACTTGAGAATAGTTTTGTTTTTCGAAATTTGTATTTTCTATTAAGTTCATTTTATTTCTTTTACTCTTATAAGATTTCTGTTTCATCGAAATGACATTCCGGTCAGACTGAGCTTGTCGAAGTCCTATATCTCTCTCTGAGAGTCAAATTGTTCTAAATAATCTCCAACTTTACGTAAGAATGAACCACCTAAATATCCGTCTACTGCTCTATGATCAAAAGACAAGGATAAATACATCATACTTCTAATTGCAAGCTCATCTCCCATATCAGTAGTCATTACCTCAGCTCGCTTTTTAATAATTCCAATAGCTAAGATGGCCACCTCAGGTTGATTGATTATTGGTGTTCCCATTAAACTTCCAAAGGTTCCTACATTAGAAATAGTGAATGTACTCCCTTGAATTTCTTGTGGTTTCAAACAATTGTTTCTTGAGCTGTTTGCTAAATGATTTACATCTTTAGCAATAGCCAATAAATCTTTTGAGTCAGCATTTTTAACAACTGGCACAATTAAGTTTCCACTAGGTAAAGCTGTTGCCATACCTACATTTATATCTTTGTATTGAATAATTTTATTTCCATCAATAGAAGCATTAATTCCTGGGAATTCTTCTATTGATTTTGCAACTGCCTCAACAAAAATTGGTGTAAACGTTAAACGTTCATCATATTTTTCTATAAACTTTATTTTGTTTTTATTTCTCCAATTTACCAAATTCGTAACATCAACTTCAATATATGCAGTTACGTGAGGGGATGTATGTTTAGAATACACCATATGATCAGCAATCATCTTACGCATTCTATCCATTTCAATCACCGTATCATGTCCCTCTACAAACTTAATTGGAGGAGGATTATAAGTTGACTTCGGAGCTTGTACAACTGGAGCTTGCGGACGACTAGGTAAAGCATATTTTCTATTGCCAACGTAATTCATCACATCACTCTTTCGAATGCGTCCTTCTGTACCAGTACCAACAATACTCTGCACTTCTTCTATAGTTAATCCTTCTTTCTGAGCAATACTCACTACTAAGGGCGATAAAAACGCATCTGAGTCAGGAGAATTTTTTAATTGAAACTTATTTGTTTCTGATTTTTTACCAGGTGTACTTGGTTTTGACGAAGAAGTTTCAGCTCCCTTATTTGATGATCCTTGTGCTATATTAACACTTCCATCGGCTTCAATAACAGCCATTACAGTCCCAACAGCAACAACATCATTAGCTTGAAACAAAATTTCTTTTATAACTCCAGTACAAGGTGACGGCACTTCAGAGTCTACCTTGTCTGTAGCAACCTCTAAAATTGTTTCATCTACACCTATAGTATCTCCAACTTGAAACAACCAATTAATAATAGTTGCTTCAGAAATACTCTCTCCCATTTTGGGCATTCTCAATTCTATTGTAGCCATTTGTATAGTTAATTATAAAAGAATAAAGATACAATAATAGCGTCTAATTTATTTTTTATTACTGCCAATATAAATGAATACAGAATAATATTCTTTAAAATATGACAATTAAGTGTTTTTATTCTTTATTTTTGACTTTTAAGCCTGGATACCAAAAAAACAACTATTATGAAATTAGACCAGACCGATCATAAAATTCTAAAACTACTACAAGAGGATTCAAATCGTACGGTTAAAAGTATTGCTGAAAGTTTAGGATTGTCAACAACTCCCATCTTTGAACGAATCAAAAAGTTAGAAAAAGAAAATTATATTGATAAATATGTAGCAGTATTGAATCAAAACAAAATAGGAATGAAACAGATTGTTTTTATTGGTATTACGCTTCAAGGTCATACCAGAAGTTACCTAGAAAAATTTGTAAAAGAAATTAACAATTTCCCTGAAGTAATCGAATGTCATCGTGTAAGCGGGAATTTTGATTACTTACTTAAATTAGTAGTAGAAGATATTGAAGCCTATGAAAAATTCATCATTACTAAACTAACTTTACTCCCTTATTTAGGAAGTGTGCAAAGTCTTATTACACTTTCCACTAGTAAACAAACCAATCAACTAGATTTATCACATTTATTGGATTCATAGCTACTTCAACTTCCTGAGTATCATCCTCGCTCTTGCTTTATAGGCTACACTTTCTGAGGAATAATTTTGTTCAACTACTAATCTAAGTTCTGTGTGTACCCAATCTATATCTTTTCCTAAATGAAACAAACTAGTCATAGAATAAGCTCTTGGTGCTACTTTTATGGTATCATCTATTAACCATTGAAATCCTAACTCAACCATTTTTTCCCTAACCGATGGCGTCATCATTTTTCGCACCTCTTTATTAGGTTGCTTGGAGTAGTAATTTAACGCAAAATTTTCTATTATTTTTGCAATAGGACGAATAGCTGAATCATTGGTTAAATGAATAGACCCTGATAAAATACTTGTTATAAACGGACATAGTATTTCAATATGTTGCCTATTTAAAAACTCTAACCACCAACATACTTTATGAGAATTCTTATTCCCTTGAAACGCATACTGAATCAACTCAGGAATAACTTCTGAATAATCAATAATTGCTGTAACAGCATTTGCTCTCGACTCTTTACTATGATTTAATGAATCTATATTTATATGAAGTTCTTCTAATGTCACTTCTTTAAAAACTCATTTAGTGTTTTATAAAAATCTTCTTGAGTAGGTCTGTCTTTTGGGATTTCTCTTAAAGGCTCTACCTCTTTCATGGTTTCATGACAATCAGCAGGTAATGTTTGATACAACTGTGTTCCCTTTGTTTTCCACCCTATCATTTCTTCAGAAACCTCTTTTATAGCTTTCGCTGGATTCCCTACAATCAATTGACGCTTTTCAAATACAGCATTTGCTTTCACAAAAGCCATCGCACCAACAATACATTCATCACCAATAACGGCATCATCCATAATAACAGAATTCATCCCAATCATACAATTCCTACCTAAATTTGCACCATGGATAATAGCTCCATGACCAATATGAGCAGACTCCTTTAGCGTAATCGATTTCCCTGGAAACATGTGTACGGTGCAATTTTCTTGTACATTTACTCCATCTTCTAAAATAATCTCTCCCCAATCTCCACGAATAGCAGCTCCAGGCCCTATGTAACAGTTCTTACCAATAATAACGTTTCCTATAACAGCTGCTAAAGGATGTACAAAACTAGTTTCATGAACTACAGGAACGAATCCTTTAAATGAATATATCATGATATTGATTTTAATAAACTAAAAAATGATAACTATAAAAGTAAGAATTAAATCACTTTTACAATTATCATTTTATAATTATGTGTTTATTACTTAAAACGTTTTAACGTCTCTTTTGTGAAATCAGACAATACTAATCTACCCGAAATAATTGCTCTTTCCGCTAATAAAGTATCCCAGTGTTCTGTTCCTGCCCACATGATCTTTTTCATTTCCATCATTGCTTCTGGATTATAAGTGCATAAGTTTTCAGCAAATGCTTTTACTGCTTCATCTAATTCTTCTGTAGACTCATACACTTGCGTATACAAACCTTTAGCTTGCGCCCACTCAGCTGAATAAAATGTATTTGCGTCAATAGCAATTTGTGACATTCCTGTCAATCCTAATTTACGTTCTACTGCTGGTCCAACTACAAACGGTCCGATACCTATATTCAATTCGCTTAATTTAATTGAAGCAAATTTTGATGCCATACAATAATCAGTAGCAGAAGCAATTCCTACTCCACCTCCTACAGTTTTTCCTTGTACACGCCCGATAATAAACTTTGGACATTTACGCATTGCGTTAATTACATTAGCAAACCCCGAAAAGAATACTTTTCCTGTTTCTGCATCGTTAATTGTCATTAATTCTTTAAAACTAGCTCCTGCACAAAAAGTACGTGCTCCTCCACTTTTTAATACAACTACTTTTATTGCATCATTAGTTCCTGCTGCAGTAATTGCATCAGCTAATTGTGCTAAAATATCTCCTGGTAATGAATTATGTGCTGGGTGGAAAAACTCAATTGTTCCTACCCCGTTCTCTATGCTTTGTTTTACGTAAGGTGCTGTCATGTTCTATAATTTATTGTATATATAAAATGTAAAAGTATATTGCTTTTATATATTATTTTTATCTTTTAATTAAAGCAAACCAAATTGTTCAAAATGATGATTAAAATGCTTCGTATGTGTTAAGTTCCATTCAAATTTATTCAACATTCCAAAAACAGCATTTTTAGTTACTGTATCTGGGTTTTCTTTGAAGTACAATTCAAAAGCATCATATGCTTCCATCAATTTCACTTTTGCCTCTGCTAAGTTTTGATATTGCATTTCTGCTAATCTATCTTGTAACACAACAGGTGCTTTATAATTTTTAGGCATTGCAACATGTGTATATAAAGACTCATGTACTTGCTCTAAAATTTTCTCTGGTGTTTCTATTTCAAAATCTTGAACTTCTCCAGATGCAACTCTTAATGAATATTCTAAATGCTCTACCATTTCCTGAGCACTCATATTTCCCCATGTTGGTTTAGCATCTTCTGATAACTTATTCAAGTAACCTGAAATTGTCTTTTTATTAATATCTAAGAATGGGCTTTTCTTTTGAACCATCGTTAAAATAGTCGCTACTGCAACTAATTCATCATCTTGATCAAAAACTTCAACAAACCATTTTACAATTCCGCTAGGTAATTCTGTTCCTCTAGAATCACGATCAACACATTCTTTACATGTCAAACGCACATAAATAGTATCATTATGATAAATAGGACGTAAGAAACGACATTCTTCTAAACCATAATTTGCTGCTACGGGTCCTTTGTTTGGATATACAAATAATCCTGCTGCTGCTGCAATGATGAAATACCCGTGAGCAGTACGCTTTTCGAAAATACTACCCTCTAAAGAAGTAATATCTGTGTGGGCATAAAAATGATCCCAAGTTAAATTTCCGAAGTTGATTATATCTGTATCTGTAACAGTACGGTTATGTGTTTTTAACGACATTCCTGGCTTGATATCTTCCCAATGATATGCAAACGGATGCTTGTCCGTTTCTTTATAATCTGCATTAGGTTGATAGATCCCTGTAACTTCTGTCAAAGTTGTAGGAGTT
>JAWUYQ010000060.1:0-19811 GCA_034110725.1 Flavobacteriaceae bacterium | reverse complement strand
ATCCCCTAAATATTCTTGTGATTCAATAGTATTAGTTTTTGTTTTTAGAGATGATAAAAAATATGGTTTTGCTTTATTCCATTCTGAATTTTCATAATGAGTTACTCCTTTATCAAAATCGGTTGATTGAGAAAAGACAGTGATAGAGATAAAAAACAATAGATATAAAACCCTCATAATTACAATTGACACAGTAAACATACTCATAATAGACGAAATAAAAAACGTATGGGTAACACTTACAAAGTTTAACATACTATTTTACAATTGGAATGCTTTTTGTTTACCTTTATATAGCTATAAAATGAACACATGAAACAACTACTAACTATACTAAGCATCATTATAATTACAACAACACAAGCACAACATAATTTTGAGAAACTTTGGACGAAAGTAGAGGCTTTTGAACTGGAAGGAAAAACTAAATCGGCAAATGAAATAGTTGCTGCCATTTACAAGAAAGCAAAGAAAAAAAGTAACAGCGACCAATTAATAAAATCGTTGTTATACCAATCAAAGTTCGCTTTGACATTACAAGAAGATGCCGAATTATTGATAGTTCAGAAACTAGAAAGAGAAATTTCGGAGTCTGATTTTCCAACCAACGCAATATTACAATCCGTTTTAGCCGATTTTAAATGGCAATATTTACAACAACACCGTTGGCAAATATATAACAGAACAAAAACCACTGAAGTTATTAATGCTGATTTTAGAACTTGGGATTTAAACACGCTATTTACATCTATACATACTGGTTTTAAAAACTCTATAGCAAAAAGTAGCGCGCTACAAAAATTATCTATTTCAAACTTCAATTACATTTTAATTAATGAAACGGAAACAGAAAATTTACGTCCTACTTTATATGATTTATTAGCAAATAGAGCGCTAGGCTTTTTTAAAACAAACGAATCACGCATTACAAAACCTAAAGAGCGATTTCATATTGATAACGATTCCTATTTTTCAACAAGTACCGAATTTACTGAATTGAACATTGAAACTACAGACTCTATTCTTTCACAATTTGAGGTATTAAAAACCTATCAAAAATTAGAGAAATTTCATTTAAAAGCTAATAATACTGATGCCTTAGTAGATATTTATATTAACCGTTTAAACTTTGTTTATGGCAATTGTGTAAATGATGACAACAGTGAAGAATTACAACAGCAATCATTACAAAAATCCTACAAAAGCCTTGCTAAAGGGAATGCCTACGCAACTGTAAAAGCATATTATGCAAAAGCTATTTATGAAAACGCTTCTTTAAAAAACAATCCGAAAGACCGAATTAATGCTTTAACTATTTGTAATGAAATAATTAAAAATTATCCTAATTCAGAAGGCTTTATAATTGCAACTAATTTAAAAAACACGATACTTCATAAAACTATTCAATTACAAAATGAAGAGATAATTCCGATTAACCAACATTCTAAAGTTTTAGTAAATTTTCAGAATATTGAACAATTACATCTTGCTTTTTATGAAGTAGATTATGAACATAATTTCTATCAATACAATTATAAAGGTCGTGACTCTATAATTAAGTTATTCATTAAAAATAATCAACCAATAAAAGAGTTCACAACTCAATTACCTCAAAAAAAGGATTATTTCAACCACTCTACTGAAATTGCAATTCCTAAATTACCGCATGGACGGTATATAATCCTAGCTACCAAAGGCGCAACAAAAAATACTGACGAATTATTCGCTTATAACTATCAAATCGTCTCAAATTTAGTTTGTATAGAATCAAGATATCAAGGCAAAAAAGTATTACAAGTTTTAAATCGCATAAGTGGAGTGCCAATTGAAAACGCAAAAGTTAAAATCGCTGGGAAAACTAAATACACAAACGCTCTTGGAGAGATTACCTATTCAAAAAAAGACAGACATGATGTGGTAATTACATATCAAAATGATGAATTACGATTAGGTGAAATTTATGCCAATAATTATTATAGAAAACCTAATGAAGAAAGTAAAAAAACAAAAACTCAAGGGTTCTTATTCTTAGACCGAAGTGTTTATCGTCCAGGTCAAGAAGTTTTTTTTAAAGGAATTGTACTAGCACGAAAGGACTATAAATCTAGCATTGTTGCAAAAGAATCCTTTAAAGTCATTATAAAAGATGCCAATTATCAAGAGTTAAAATCATTTGAATTAATCACAAATGAATATGGTTCCTTTTCGGAAAAATTTAAAATCCCTAAAGATATTTTAACTGGTAATTTCAGTATAAACATTGAGCCACTAAAAAAAAATAAATCTAATAATTTTAATGGAGGACACACCCGATTTTCTGTAGAAGAATACAAGCGCCCTAAATTTGAAGTACTCTTTAATCCTATTACTGAAAGCTATTTAGTAGATCAAAACATTTGTGTTAAAGGGAATGCTAATTCTTTAGCAGGCTCTACTATTACTGATGCAAAAGTAATTTATAGAGTAGTTAGAAAAACACAATACTCTCATTGGAGGTATTGGAACAGATATGCGCAAACTGAAGAACAAGAAATAACACAAGGAGAGATTGCTACAAATGAAAATGGAAAATTTGAAATAAACTTCAATGCTACGCCTGATTTGACTAGTAACAAAGAAGGTTTACCTATTTTTAATTATGAAATCACAGCTGATGTAACCGATATAAATGGCGAAACAAGATCGGCTACAACAAATGTAAAGGTAGGGTATCACTCCATGAATTTAGGTATTTCAATCTCTGATAAATGGAATGCACAAACTAAAAACTCAATTAATATCAATACTACAAATTTGAATAATGAATTTGTACCCGCAACTATTACCGTTCAAGTATACAAATTACAAGCACCTAATCATATTTTAAGAAAAAGAAAGTGGAATGCTCCTGATACTCCCCTTCTTACTGAGAAAGAATTTAAAACTTTATTCCCACATGAAGCATTTACTGACGAGGATAACATTGCTAAATGGAAAAAAGAGGGGTTAGTTTTTGAAGAAACTATTGATACTAAAAACAAAACGTCTCTTGAATTAAACAACTTAGATTGGATATCGGGTAATTATGTACTAATTGCCAAAGGAAAAGATGCGTTTGATATTTCAATTGAACAAGAAAAACGCTTTTTATTCTCCAATTCTGAAGACACCTATTTATCAGATAATAAATTATTTAATTTTGAAATTCTAAACTCTGAAACTGCAAAAAAAGATGGATTCATAACTGTAAAACTACTTACTGCTGATAAAAACCTAAATGTACTTACTGAAGCTTATTTTAGTAATAACAATTTTTACAAAAAAAGTACCCTAGTTAATGGAAGTACAACATTTAATATTCCATTATCATTTATACATAAAAAAGAAACTATCAATCCTAACAGTTCCATAATCCTACAATTCTCTTTGGTTCGTTTTAATCAGCATCAAACTAAAACAACTACAGTCTCATTAGCAGAAGTAAAAGAACAATTAAGTATTGAAACAAAAACTTTTAGAGATAAGCTACAACCAGGAGCTAAAGAAAAATGGAGCTTTACTGTTAAGAATAAGAAAGGCGTCCAAGCAGAAGTATTAGCAAGTATGTATGATGCTTCCTTAGATCAATTCAAACCTCACAACTGGACAAGTTCCATAGATATTAATGATTATTACTATAATAATTATGCGAGAAAAAGTAGTAGGAATTTTAACACTAGACATTTCTCACTATTAAATAAACAGAGCACCCCACATTTAAATTTAAATAAACAATATTCACAATTAAATAAATTTGGATTTAAACTTGGATTACATAGTATAGAAATATTGACGATGCGCGCTAATCCAACAATTATTACTGAAGATCTAGAGGAAGAATCATATCTAAGAACTAATTTTGATAACTCAAATAATGCAAATTTTAAAGATGGTGATAAAGCATCATTTAATTATTACAGAGGAAATACTTTTACAAAAAACAGAATTGGAGTAGACGGTAAAATTAAAGTTATTACATCAGATTCTATTGGATATGATACATTAGCAACAGGAAAAGTAATAGCGACCATGTTACCTGGGGAAATTTTCGGATTAAATAATAAGGTTTTTAAAGATATTGTATCTCGTAAAAACCTTAACGAAACCGCATTCTTTTATCCGCATTTAAAAACAAATTCAAAAGGAGATGTTTCATTTGAATTTGAAACTCCTGAAGCTTTAACACGTTGGAAAGTTCAATTATTCGGGCATACAAAAAATGGAGTTTCAGGAAAATTCTCTCAAAATGTAGTTACTCAAAAAGAGTTAATGGTTATGCCCAATCCACCGCGTTTTCTAAGAGAAAATGATACAATTATATTTCAAACTAAAATAGCTAATCTTACTGATAGTGCATTAAATGGTTTTGCAAAACTAGAACTATATAATGGAGTTACCGGAGCTATAATTGACACTGAATTAAATAATCACAATGCTATTCAGAACTTTGAAATAGACAAGAAAGGAAACACCTCTGTATCATGGAAATTGAGTATTCCAGAAGGAACACAAGCAGTAGAATATAAAGTATTAGCAAAAGCTGGAAACTTTACTGATGGAGAATCTAATGTATTACCCGTACTAACCAATAACATGTTGGTTACGGAAAGTATTCCTATTACGGTGCGTTCAAACAGTAGTAAAACATACTCTTTTAATAAATTAAAGAACAATATCTCTACAACATTACGCAATCATCAACTTACCTTAGAGTACACTTCTAACCCAGCGTGGTATGCCATTCAAAGTCTTCCATATCTAATGGAATTCCCACATGAATGTGCAGAACAAACCTTTAGTAGATATTACGCAAATAGTATTGGAAGTTATATCTTAAATAGTAATCCGAAAATTAAAACTGTATTCGATTCATGGAAAGTTAATGGAAAACTGACTTCAAAACTAGAACAAAATGAAGAACTGAAACAAATTTTAATTGCAGAAACACCATGGTTACGTGATGCACAATCTGATGCTGAAAAGAAAAAACGATTAGGATTATTATTTGATATTGGAAAACTAGCATCAGAAGAAAAAAAAATTCTAAAAAAACTACGCCAAATACAATTGTCTTCTGGTGGTTTCCCTTGGTTTAATGGAGGAAAAGCAAACGAATACATCACACGTTATATTGTAGCTGGATTTGGGCATTTACAACAACTAGGTGTAAAAGCTCCTTCTAGTAAAAAGAGCGAAGTTATTGAAAAAGCAGTTGCTTTTTTAGACGCTAAATTTTTAGAAAATCACAATAGAAAATTAAAGTATCAATTACTAGAAGATGTTTCGGCAGGCAATTATGAGCTACATTATTTATATGCTCGCAGTTTCTTTAAGAATACTATTCCGTTTAATAAAACAGTCAAACCTATTGTTAATACCTATGTCAATAAAGCTAAAAAGGAGTGGTTAAACAGAAGTTTATTACAAAAAACAATGTTGAGCATGATATTGCATCGTTTTAACGACAGACAAACACCAAAGCTAATTTTAGAACATTTAAAAGAAACTTCAATTGTTAGTGAGGAAAAAGGAATGTATTGGAAAAGTAACACATCAGGTTGGTATTGGCACGAAGTACCAATTGAAACCCAAGCATTAATTATTGAAGCTTTTTCAGAAATAACTGACGACAAGAATACAATTGAAGAACTACAAATTTGGTTATTAAACAATAAACGTAAACAAGATTGGAAAACCACCAAAGCAACTACAGAAGCGACTTATGCTTTATTGTTACAAGGGAATGACTGGTTATCAGTTGAAGGTTCTGCTAAAATTAAAATTGGCAATGAAAAAATCAATACTGAAAAATTAGACAAAACTAAATTAGAAGCTGGAAGTGGTTATTTTAAAACTTCTTGGAATACAGATGAGGTTACTCCTAAAATGGCTGAAATCTCTATTAAAAACACTTCAGAAGTTACGCAATTTGGTGGTTACTACTGGCAATATTTTGAGCAGTTAGATAAAATTTCGAATGAAGAACATACGAATGATATTAAGTTACACAAGGAACTATTTTTAAAGAAAAATACTGATAATGGACCTACCTTAACTAAAATTGAAAACATTAACTTAAAAGTGGGAGATTTAATTACTGTCCGTATTGAATTACAAGTAAAAGACAACTTTGAATTTATACATCTAAAAGATATGCGTGCAAGTACTTTTGAGCCCGTAGATGTTATTTCTAGCTACAGATGGCAAGACGGAACTGGTTACTACCAAAGCACAAAAGATGTCGCTACACATTTCTTTTTTGATCGATTAAATAAAGGAACTTATGTGTTAGAATATGATGTGCGTGTAAATAACGCTGGAGATTTTTCTAATGGTATTTCCACCATACAAAGTATGTATGCTCCAGAGTTTTCGAGTCATAGTAAAGGCGTACGTGTTTCTGTAGAAGGAAAATAGGGTTCTAATCCATCCTTTTTTTGTATCTTTAAATAGAAACATATTACTAATACTTGATGCGTGAAAGGGCTACAGTTTTTAACTTATTAAATAACTTGTCAACTGAACATGAGAATATTTCTTGGAAAATGAAATGTTTATATTGTGATGGAAAAGGTACAACTATGAATCAAATAGTTATCATTAGCCTACCTGAAAATATAAATATCGGTACTCTTGTCTATCAAGTTGAAACAAGAATAGTTTCTTTTTGCGAGTATAAAAAGCTTCAAAAAAGCGACCCTGAAAATATTATTGATATGTTACTTGACATAATTAATTACTCAAAAGGAAAAACAATAATTTAATAAAAAGATATAAAAAAGGCAGTCTATATTTTAGACTGCCTTTTTTAATGTGAATTTATATTATGTATTATACTAAATCAAAACGATCAAGGTTCATCACCTTCGTCCAAGCAGATACGAAGTCTTGTACAAATTGCTCATTCGAATCATCACAAGCATAAACTTCAGCTAAAGCTCTTAATTCTGAATTTGACCCAAAGATTAAGTCAGCTCTTGTTCCTGTCCATTTAATATCACCTGTTGCTCTATTTCTTCCTTCAAATATAGTATCATAATCAGAAATTGCTTTCCAAGATGTTCCCAAATCAAGAAGATTAATAAAGAAATCATTGGTAAGTGCATTGGATTTGTTGGTGAAAACTCCATGATTAGAATTATCAAAGTTGGTATTCAATACACGCATCCCTCCAATAAGAACTGTCATTTCTGGAACCGTTAGAGTTAATAATTGTGCTTTATCAACTAATAATTCTTCTGCAGATGCAATATGATTCTTCTTTATGAAGTTTCTAAATCCATCAGAAGTTGGCTCAAGATAGCCAAACGATTCTACATCAGTTTGTTCTTGTAAAGCATCCGCTCTACCTGGAGTAAAACCTACTTTAATATCGTTTCCCGCATTCTTAGCTGCCTGTTCAATACCTACAGAACCACCTAAAACAATTAAATCTGCAACAGAAACTGACTTATCATCAGATTGAGCGCTGTTAAATTCTTTTTGAATATTCTCTAAAACACGTAAAACTTTAGATAAACCTACTGGATTGTTAACTTCCCATTCTTTTTGTGGAGCTAAACGAATACGTGCTCCATTTGCACCACCACGCATATCAGATCCTCGGAAAGTAGATGCCGAAGCCCAAGCAGTAGAAACTAATTGAGATATTGATAAGCCTGAAGCTATAATCATCTTTTTTAATGAAGTAATATCTGCATTATTAATTATTGCATGTGTAACCGTTGGAATAGGATCTTGCCAAACTAGTTCTTCTTTTGGTACTTCTGAGCCTAAAAAGCGAGTAATTGGCCCCATATCACGATGAGTTAATTTAAACCATTCTCTAGCAAATGCATCTTCAAATTCAACTGGTTTTTCATGAAAGCGTTTTGAGATAGCTAGATAAGCAGCATCTTTCTTTAATCCAATATCTGCAGTAGTCATCATTAACGCTTGTGATTTAGATGCATCACCAGCCCTAGGTGCTTTTTTAGCCTTAGAAGCTTCCGTCGGTGTCCATTGGAAGGCCCCAGCAGGGCTCTTTGTTAACTCCCATTCATAACCAAGAAGCACTTCAAAATAATCATGATCCCATTGTATTGGGTTTGGTGTCCAAGCTCCTTCAATACCACTGGTTATAGTATCGTCTCCATAACCAGTTCCGAAAGAATTTTTCCATCCTTTACTTTGTTCTTCAATAGCAGCTCCAGCAGGTTCTCTACCAACGTATTCATCTGGATCTGCAGCACCATGAGCTTTTCCGAAAGTATGTCCGCCAGCTACAAGAGCAACAGTTTCTTCATCATTCATTGCCATACGAGCAAATGTTTCACGAATATCTACAGCTGATTTAAGCGGATCAGGGTTACCGTTTGGTCCTTCAGGATTTACATAAATAAGTCCCATTTGAACTGCTCCAAGAGGTTTTTCTAAATCACGCTCTCCTGAATAACGTTTATCACCAAGCCATTCTGTTTCCGCTCCCCAATAAATATCTTGTTCTGGCTCCCATACATCTTCACGTCCACCTGCAAAGCCAAATGTTTCAAACCCCATGGATTCTAAAGCACAGTTACCTGCAAGAATCATTAAATCTGCCCATGAAATTTTCTTCCCGTATTTTTGTTTAATTGGCCATAATAATAAACGTGCTTTGTCTAAGTTACCATTATCAGGCCAACTGTTTAGTGGTGCAAAACGATGCGTTCCTGAACCAGCTCCCCCTCTACCATCAGTTACACGGTATGTACCTGCACTATGCCACGCCATTCTAATAAAAAATGGCCCATAATGTCCGTAATCTGCTGGCCACCAATCCTGAGATGCAGTCATTAATTCAACAAGATCTTTTTTTATAGACTTTAAATCAAGACTTTTAAATTCTTTAGCGTAATCAAATTCTTTACCCATAGGGTCAGATTTTGAAGTATTTTGACGCAGAATGTTTAATTTTAATTGATTTGGCCACCAATCTCTATTTGATGTTCCACTACCTGCAGTTTGTGTTTTGGCTGCGTTTAGGTATGGACATTTACTTATATCTCCACTATTATCACTCATAATCTACTTATATTGATTAAATTGAACTTGAATCTAACTAATTCATTTTGGGCTAGTTACTAAATTAACTTTAACATAAAGGTAACGAAAGTTTATAAGTATTTTGATAATCAAAATTGATTGTTATTATATTAACATCAATTTTGACTATACTTAGATGCCATAAATTAGTCTTGAAAAATAATTTTTAATTAAATTGAACCTTTTCCCTTTTTACACGTCTTTAGTATGTAAACCTTCTAATGAAAGATTCTAGCAATACATCCGATGCTAAGTTAGTTTTAGCATACCAATCAGGTAACGAAAAAGCTATTGCAATTTTGGTTAAGAGATGGCATAAACAATTTTGTAAGCAAGCTTACTGGTATACAAAAGATAAAGATACTGCTAAAGACATTGCTCAGGACAGTTGGAATGTTATCATACATAAGCTAAATGATTTAAAAGATGCTGAAAAATTTGGTTATTGGGCCTTAGCTATTGTTTGTAGAAAAGCTATTGATTGGACTCGGAAAAAAAGTAAAACTCTAGAACAACAGATAGACTATCATAAAGTACTGAATAATTTCTCAGAAGAAGACAACATTTCTGAAGACAGTAAAAAAATGCTATTAGCAATAAAAGAATTACCGAACATTCAGCAAACAGTATTACAATTGTTTTACATAGAAAACTATTCGTTAAAACAAATTAGCAGTTTACTAAACCTTTCAAAAGGAACAGTGAAATCGCGTTTATTTTATGCGAGAGAGAAATTAAAAATAATTATTAAAAATCAGAAATCATGAGTAACGAAACAGAAAAAATAGACGATTTAATTAAAGAAGCATTAACTAAAGAAGAAGCAAAATTCTATACCGAATTAGACGAACAAAACTTATTTCAAATGCTCGGAGGTTTATTTGACGGAAAAATGAAATGGTTAATCTTGCTAATGAATGTAATCATCATTGGAGTATTTGGGTTATTTATTTACTGTGCAATTCAATTTTTTGATACAGAGGTTACCAATGAACTAATCAAATGGGGAATAGCAGGTACTTTTTGTATGCTTATTGTTTCTATGCTCAAATTATTCCTATGGAATCAAATGGATAAAAACAGTTTAAAAAGAGAATTGAAACGTATTGAGCTTCAAATTTCATTTTTAGCCAACAGAATGGATAAATAAAATTATTATCTTAGATTGGTATTTTTAATTTGAAACTCTAGTATGAAAAAAATATTTATAAGTATAGGAATTACTCTATCCCTCATTATAGCATTTTTAATTATAGACAATATATTATTCGATGGAATTAGACCAAAAAACATTAATAAAAATGGTTTTCAAGCAAATTATTTTTCAAAACCAAATATCAAAAATAAAACTGCTATAATTTCACTTGGCGGTGGACAATGGGGTGATTATTGGTCTCAACAATTTGCTCAAAAAAATTATGTTGGGCTATCATTACCTTACATAGGAAACGATGACTTACCAAAATTAACTGAAGAAATTCCGTTAGAATATTTTGAGAATGCAATAAAATGGCTAAAAGCTCAGCCAGAAGTGAATCCAAAAAAAATTATTGTGATGGGAGCTTCACGAAACTCCGAATTGGCTCTTGTACTTGGCTCAACTTTCCCAGAACTTATTAGCGGAGTTATAGCTTATTCCCCAAGTGCTGTATCATGGTCAAATACAGTTTTACCATATAATTCTGATACTGTAAAAGCAAGTTGGGCATACAAAGGAATTGATATCCCATATATTCCAATGGATAAAATTACAGGAAGCACATCTTTAGAAATAAATACTCTAAAATATTGGAAAACTGGCTTGAGCAAACATAATTATGTGAAAGATGCAATAATCAAAGTTGAAAAAACAAAGGGCCCCATTTTACTTTTATCTGGTAAAAATGATGGCGTTTGGCCTTCTGAATTAATGGCTAATATGATTGAAAATAGACTTCGTGAGAATAATTTTAAGTATACTTACAAAAACATTCAATACGAAAATTCTGGGCATCTTATTTCAAGAAACCCCGATTCTGATACTGACACATCTGAAAGAACTGGAGAAATAAATATTAACGGAAAAACTTATGAATATGATTTTGGAGGCACTATGATTGGAGATAATATTGCTAAAAAATCTGCTAAAATTGAAGTATTTCGATTTATTAACAATTTATAAAAAAGTCTCTATCATAGTATATGGATGTATGGTTGGCTCTATATCAAAATCAAACCATTCCTGTAAATCCATATCAAAACCTACTCCATTTAAATAATTGTGTAAGGCAAGGTTTAATCCGGTTTTATATTTGGTGTGATCAGCTCCTTTTGGATCTTCATGCCATAAATCATTTTGAGCAAATCCTTCAAAAGCAGGTCCGGTAATTGTAATATCAAATTCTTCTGGATTTACTCCAATCGGACTGTGAACCGTAGTTGTAAACTGATGCCAAAAAGCAGACTGGATGCAATTGTTTTCGAATAACTGACGTACGACTTCTAAGGAATCAATCGTTTCTTGTTCTGTTTGTGTTGGAAAACCATACATTAAATAGGCATGTACCATAATACCATGTTGTGCGAACGCATTGGTAACACGAGCTACTTGACCGATGTCTACCCCTTTTTTCATCTTTTTCAATAATCTATCAGAAGCAACTTCCAATCCTCCAGTAACTGCAATACAACCTGATTTTGCTAATAATGCACATAATTCTACATTGAATGTTTTCTCAAAACGAATATTGGTCCACCAAGTAATATATACACGTTTTTCAATGAGCTTTTCTGCTAATGCGCGTAACATTTTTGGCGGTGCAGCTTCATCAACAAAATGAAATCCTGTTGTTCCTGTTTCAGAAACTATCTTTTGTATTTTTTCTACTAAATCATCAGCAGTAGTATTTTGATAATTTCCAATATAATCCAAATTCACATCGCAAAAAGTACATTGTTTCCAATAACACCCGTGTGAAATAGTTAGTTTATTCCATTTACCATCACTCCATAAACGATGCATTGGGTTCATTACATCTAAAAAAGATAAATACTTGTCATGAGGTAAACCTACATAACTAGGTGCCGGTAAATTTTTATGATGGAAAATCGTATTTGGCAATTTATTCTTATATACTACCCTTCCTTTTTCTAATACATAAGTACGCTCTAACTCATTTTCATCTATTGTACCTGCCAAATATTCCGTGATACGTAATAAGGGTGCTTCTCCATCATCCAGACTAATAAAATCTACATATTTAAACACACGTGTATCTTCTAAACTTCTTAGTTCTGTATTGCAATATCCCCCTCCAAAAGCGATTTTAATATTTGGGTAATTACGCTTTATAAACTGAGCACTACGTAAAGCTGCAAATAAATTCCCTGGGAATGGTATCGAAAAACACACCAATTTTGGTTCGTGAATTTTTAATTTACCTTCCAAAAGTTTCAATAATTCCTTTTCTATAATTGTTGGATCATATTGCAGAAACTCTTCCAGTCCGTTAAAACTAGTTGCCGAAGTAGCTATTTGTTCGGCATAACGTGTAAAGGAGAAAAATTCATCGACATTCGCCTGAATGAAGTCGCCTAATTCTTCCACAAAAATAGTAGCGAAATGCTTAGCTTTATCTAATACTCCTAAGTTTCCGAATGCCCAACTTAAATCCTCTTCAATATTTAAAGCACGATGCCCTTGAGGTAAAAAACCGTGATGTAACATTTGATATGCTTGAGTTACTTCTTGGTGTTGTAAATAACCAATTACCATTTCAACTTTATGTATATATTCCTCTCGTTGTTGCCAAACTAAAGGATATTCATAACTTTTATGATGATCGGCTTCCTGAAATACTTTACGAATAAAATCAACTGTAAACACTTTTGAGAACAACTCTATACTCAAATCACATTGCTCCACAAGCACACCTTTCTCATCCAAAAAACCCTTTAAATATGCCGTTGCCGGATACGGGGTATTCAATTGTGTAAAAGGAGGTGTGATTAATAGTGTTTTAATTGACATTGGAAACTAATTATGAAATATTAAATGTAATAATAACTTATAAATTCAAAAAAACTCGTTTGATTTTTTTCAAACGAGTTTTTTTTATATAATATCTTGGTAATATATTAAATCACTATGATGGATTTAACATTGCCCACAATTTATCTTTCAATTCCATTATACCTTTCTGAGCCACAGAAGATATAAAGATATAAGGCACTCCTAAAGTTTTATCTAATTCTGACTTCATTTCTGCCTCTAACTCTTCATCTAGCATATCAGACTTTGAGATTGCTACAAAACGATCCTTATCTAACATTTCAGGGTTATATACCTTCAATTCGTTCAATAATATTCCATATTGCTTAACAATATCATCGGCATCAGCTGGAATCAAGAATAAAAGAGTTGAATTACGCTCAATATGACGTAAAAAGTAATGCCCTAATCCTTTTCCTTCTGAGGCTCCTTCAATAATACCAGGGATATCTGCCATTACAAAAGACTGGAAATTACGATACTCAACGATTCCTAAGTTAGGTTTCAGTGTAGTAAACTCGTAGTTTGCTATTTTTGGCTTTGCTGAAGTAATTACTGATAATAAAGTTGATTTTCCTGCATTAGGAAAACCTACTAATCCTACATCTGCTAATAACTTCATTTCTAAAGTTACATTTTTTTCCTCTCCTTCTAAACCAGGCTGTGCATAACGTGGTGTTTGATTTGTTGGCGTTTTAAAATGCCAATTCCCTCTACCACCTTTACCACCTTTACAAAGAATTACTTCTTCATTGTTCTGAGTGATTTCAAACAATACTTCTTCTGTTTCTGAATCCTTCACTACGGTTCCTAAAGGTACTTCTAAATAAATATCTTCCCCATCAGCACCTGTACTTCTACTTTTACTTCCGTGACCACCTTGTAAGGCTTTATGATGACGTCTGAATTTAAAGTGAATTAGTGTCCAGTAATTTTCATTACCTCTAAGAATAATGTGACCTCCTCGACCACCATCTCCTCCATCAGGACCACCTTTTTCTATATACTTCTCTCTATGTAAGTGCATCGATCCTTTACCTCCTTTACCAGAAGTTACGTGCATCTTCACATAATCTACAAAATTTCCTTCAGTCATTATATTTACTTGAAAAAGGGAATCTTATTAAAAGAACTCCCTTTAGTTTAATATTCTTATTTCAAATATAATTTAAAAAATCATATTTATTAAGCCTTATCCAGTTAAGCCTTTACGTTTAATGAATCAATCACTGTACTTAAACGTGCAGTAATATCTTCAATAGTTCCTATTCCGTTTACTGAATGGAATTTTTCTTGTGCTGTATAAAAATCAATTAACGGAGAGGTTTTTTCATTATACTCTTCAAATCTATTTCTGATTTTTGCTTCATCTTGATCATCTGCTCTTCCTGAAACCTTTCCTCTTTCTAATAAACGCTCTATTAAAATTTCATCATTTGCTTCTAAAGCAACAGTACCTGAAAGCTCCATACTTTTAGATTCTAAAAAAGTATCTAAAGCTTGCGCTTGTGCAGTAGTACGAGGAAATCCATCAAAGATAAATCCATTAGCATCAGTATTTTTTTCTACCTCAGCCTCTAGCATATCAATAGTAACCGAATCAGGAACTAATTGTCCCTCATTAATAAATGATTTAGCTAGTTTCCCTAATTCAGTATCATTTTTCATATTGAAACGAAAAACGTCTCCTGTAGAAATATGTACTAAACTATATTTAGTTTTTAAAAATTCTGCTTGTGTACCTTTACCTGCTCCAGGTTTTCCGAATAAAACAATGTTAGTCATGGGTTGTGTGTTTTTTATTTGATAAATTTCAGGTAAATTTCTTCCCAATCCATTATAATCTAAGCCATAACCTACAATAAACTTATTTGGAATTTCAATACCTATATAATCTATTTTTAAATCTTTCCTAAATGCTTCAGGTTTATAAAATAAGGTTGCTATATGTAACCCCTTCACCCCTTTGTTATCGAAAATATCATATATGGACTCTAAAGTATTGCCCGTATCTATAATATCTTCAAGAATAACAACGGTTCTTCCTGATACATTTTCATTCAATCCTATTAAATGTTTAATATCTTCTGTGGACTCAACTCCATCATACGATGCTAGTTTTACAAAACTAACTTCACAAGGTTTTGGATATTTTTTCACAAAATCACTAACCACCATAAATGAACCATTCAATACTCCAATAAAAATTGGTATCTCATCTCCTAAATCAGCGGCCATTTTAGTTGCCATTTTATCTAAAGCCGCATCTATCTCTTTTGCAGAAATAAATGGCTTAAAATATTTGTCGTGAAGTTTGATCTTCATAATATGAATTTGAAAGATGCAAAGATACTCAATTGATTAACTATTTCTATTCTTTTGATTCGCATTTTTAGAAACGCATTAAATAATTAATGTATTTTTGTACACACAACACAATAACACAACATATAAGATGAAGACATACTTTTCTTCAAATTTTAAATTAGGAATACTTGGTGGCGGTCAATTAGGACGTATGTTACTTAGAGAAACCAATAAGTTTGATATTCAAACTTACGTGATTGACCCTTCAAAAGACGCTCCTTGTAAAGCATATGCTAATCATTTTGAACAGGGTGATTTATTAGATTTTGATACCGTTTACAACTTTGGTAAAAACGTAGATGTACTTACTTTTGAAATTGAAAGCGTTAACATTGAAGCTTTACAAAAGCTAGAGCAAGAAGGTGTTACCGTATATCCGTCAAGTAAAACATTAAACATTATCCAAAATAAAGCAACTCAAAAATTGTTTTATACTGATAATAATATTCCTACAGCACCTTTTACAAGATTTGCTTTTACATCCGAAATAAACGATGCAATTACAAACGGAGGTATAAAACTACCTTCTGTATGGAAAGCAGCTCAATTTGGGTATGATGGAAATGGAGTGAAAGTAATACGAAAAGTTGAAGATTTGGTTGGTTTACCAAATGTAGAATGTATTACTGAAGAAATGGTTCCATTTAAAAATGAACTAGCAGTAATTGTTACAAGGAATCCATCTGGAGAAATAAGAAGTTATCCTGTAGTAGAAATGGAATTTCACCCAGAAGCAAATCAAGTAGAATATGTTATTTGTCCTGCAAGAATTTCTGACGAAGTAGCGCAAAAGGCAATTGATATTGCTTTGAAAGTTTCTGAAAAAATAAATCATGTTGGCCTATTAGCCGTTGAATTATTTCAAACTCAAGAAGATGAAATATTAGTAAACGAAGTTGCGCCAAGCCCTCACAATTCTGGACATCAAACAATTGAAGCATCATATACCTCACAGTTTGAGCAACACATTCGAGCTATTTTAGACTTACCATTAGGAAACCCCGATAGTAAAACGGGTGGAATTATGGTAAACTTAGTTGGAGCTGAAGGTTATTCAGGAAATGTAGTATATGAAAACATGAATACTATTTTAGCAATGGATGGTGTTACACCACATATTTACGGAAAGAAACAAACTAGACCATTCAGAAAAATGGGACACGTTACTATTGTTAACGAAGATATTTCCGTTGCAAGAGAAATTGCACAAAAAGTAAAAGAAACAATTAAAGTTATTAGTAACTAAATACAACGCAGCACATGCCACAAGTAGGAATTATAATGGGAAGCACAAGTGATCTTCCTATCATGCAACAAGCAATAGATATTTTAGCTGGTTTTGACATTGAAGTAGAAGTAGATATTGTTTCTGCTCATAGAACTCCGGAAAAATTATTTGACTATAGTAAAAACGCACACATAAGAGGAATTAAAGTAATTATAGCAGGTGCCGGTGGAGCTGCACATTTACCAGGTATGGTAGCATCATTATCTCCATTGCCTGTGATTGGTGTTCCTGTGAAATCAAGAAATTCTATTGACGGATGGGATTCTGTACTATCAATATTACAAATGCCTGGAGGTGTTCCTGTAGCAACTGTTGCTTTAGATGGAGCTTTGAATGCAGGTATTTTAGCAGCTCAAATTATTGGAGCTTCTGACAAATGTGTCCTTGATAAGGTTCTCATTTACAAAGAAGGACTGAAACAGAAAGTACTAAAAGGTGCAGAAGAAGTAAAAAAAAATAGCCTATAAAGGCTATTTTTGATAATAGAGAGTATTGATAATTGTTTTTTTGGGGTAAAAAACGACAATCATTACTCAAATTTAATATTACACTAGCTTTAACAATAGAAAAAAAAGACAACTACCGAACAAGTATAGATGAATAACTCTTTACTATCGACGAGTAGTAATATTACATTAATAAATTTAGACAAGAAAAATAGCCCATGTAGGCTATTTTTTTTTATACTTTTGTTTGGGCTGATTCTTAGTTTTGGGATGAAAATTTCATTCGACTTACTAATGTAAAATTCTAAATAATACCGATTAAATAACTATCACTCAACTAGACAAAAAAATCATCGATAAAGCGTGTTTTGTTTATCGAAAAAAGATTATCAAACAATTTAACCTACTGAATATGAATTTTTTATTAGATAAATTTGACATCACACCGTTTTCAAAAATTAAAAACAAAGACTTTCTACCTGCGTTCAAGCATGCAATTGAACTAGCGAAAGAAGAGATAAATACAATTGTTGAAAATAACGAAGCACCAACATTTAAAAACACTATTGAAGCATTAGATTATTCTGGCGAACAATTAGATCGTGTTTCAAGTGTGTTTTTTAATTTAAACTCAGCTGAAACAAGTGATGAAATCCAAAAAATAGCGCAGGAGGTATCGCCTATGCTTTCAGAGTTTAGTAACGATGTTGCTTTAAATACCGAGCTATTTAAAAGAGTAAGCTCTGTATATAATCAAGATCACTCAGCTTTAACAGCAGAGCAACAAACTTTATTAGACAAAAAATATAAAGGTTTTTCCAGAAACGGAGCCAATCTTCCTGAAGATAAAAAAGAAATCCTTAGAGCTATTGACAAAGAGTTAGCAACACTAAAGTTAACTTTTGGCGAAAATATCCTAGCAGAAACAAATGCCTATGAATTACACTTAACTAACCCAGATGACGTAAAAGGATTACCAGAAGGAGCCTTAGAAGCTGCTGCTCAAGTTGCTTTACAGAAAGATAAAAAAGGATGGGTGTTTACTTTAGATTACCCGAGTTATATTCCTTTTATGAAGTATGCCGATTCTCGTGAGTTACGTAAAAAAATGGCTTTGGCATCTGGAGCTAGAGGGTTTCAAGAAAACGAAGATAACAACGAAGATAATGTTTTAAAAATAGCAAATTTACGTTTTCAACGTGCTCAATTATTAGGTTATGATACGCATGCACATTTTGTTTTAGAAGAACGCATGTCAGGTTCGCCTGAGAAAGTAACTTCTTTTTTAAATGATTTGTTAGAGAAAGCAAAACCAGTAGCATTAAAAGAATTTGCAGAATTAGAAAAATTCGCAAAAGAATTAGACGAAATTGATCATTTAGAAAAATGGGATAGCGCATATTATTCTGAGAAATTAAAAAATAAGTTATTCAACTTAGATGATGAAAAACTAAAACCTTATTTCAAACTAGAGAATGTTATTAAAGGTGTTTTTACTGTAGCCAAAAAATTATTTGGTTTAAACTTCAAACAAGTGAATACCATTGACACTTATCATGAAGATGTAAAAACATATGAAGTAACAGATAACAACAATAATTCTATCGCTATTTTTTATGCTGATTTCCACCCTCGTAAAGGGAAACGAAATGGTGCTTGGATGACTTCTTTTAAAGGTCAAAAAATTAAAAATGGTATTAATGACAGGCCACATATATCTAATGTATGTAACTTTACAAAACCAACAGACACAAAGCCTTCTTTATTAACCTTTAATGAAGTGACTACGTTATTTCATGAGTTTGGCCACGGCTTACACGGAATGTTAGCAAACACTACTTACCCAAGTTTATCAGGAACAAGTGTATATTGGGATTTCGTAGAGTTACCGAGTCAGATTTTAGAAAACTGGTGCTTTGAAAAAGAATGTTTGGATTTATTTGCAACCCATTATAAAACTGGAGAAACTATTCCGATGGAGTTTGTAGAAAAAATAAAAGCTTCTGCAAATTTCCAAGAAGGAATGGCAACTATGCGTCAAATAAGTTTTGGCTTATTAGATATGTCATGGCACGCCAACGAGTCGTTGGAGACTATAAAAAATGTAAAAGCTCATGAAAAATTAGCTTTTAGTGATACTTCATTATTTCCTGATGTTGCAGAAAATTGTATGAGTGTTGCTTTTTCTCATATTTTTCAAGGAGGATACTCTTCTGGGTACTATAGTTACAAATGGGCAGAAGTATTAGACGCTGATGCTTTTGAAGCTTTTAAAGAAAATGGAATCTTTAATCCGGAAATTGGAAAAGCATTTGCTGAACACATTTTAAGTAAAGGAGGCACAGAACACCCCATGACTTTATACAAACGATTTAGAGGAGCTGAACCAAAACCAGAAGCTTTATTAAAACGAGCTGGTTTATTAAATTAAAAACATCTAAGTCCTTTCAAATGAAAGGACTTTTTTTTTGATTCATCTTTATTCAAAACTAAACTTTCAATAATTACTGAAAGTTTAGTAATTATATTATATCTTTGCACTAATATTATGATACACTTATGGAATACCAAGCAGCAAAAGACAAATTTATAAACACCT
>JAWUYQ010000059.1:0-7656 GCA_034110725.1 Flavobacteriaceae bacterium | reverse complement strand
TATGAATCAAAACACGGATTCTTTAAAAAATAATGAAAATAATCTCTATCAAAAAAATAGTTTTCTGTAGCATTAACACGCTCCATTGTCTCTGTATAAATATCTACAAATGCATCTATCTCTTGAGTTGTTTTTGCTATTTCAACAACATAATTTTCTTTCTTTAACTTATTAATTTCGTATTTATTAGACTTTCTATATTTTCTCCTTTGTTCTTCTAAAGGTATTGTTAAGTCAATTGCTATGGTTTTATTTAGGCTTATGGTTTTCCCAAAATCATCAAGTATATTTTCGTTTTCAAATACTGGGTGTAATCTACTAAAACAGGATACTATGTTATTCTGTTGAAAGTACTCCATTATACTCTCTTTAAAATGGAGTTTTAACGCTTCATTAATCTCTCTATGTTGAAGATTACTTATTGGTCCACAATATCCGTAAACAGATGTACAATCAAAATAATTTGTGTTAGGTATTTCTCTTAAAATAAGAGGATAGGCAATAAAGTTGTTTTCTATGGAAGCTACAAATAGTAAGGATTCGCCGTCATTTTCTAATATGTTATATGATTGGGTATGGTAAAAGTCAAAAAACGAGCTTCTACTAAGTATTTCTGACCATTCTTTTTGATCTGATTTTATTACCTTAAAGTTTTTCATACTTAAAAAATGTATTTATTTTATCTGTAATATATTTTATGTCTTTTTCAATGTATCTATAATCTATATGTACAAATACTATAGTATTTTCAACGTCTATATCTAAATCTGTTTTTTGGCTTGGCCATAATATCGCTGGAAAAATACTTTCTTTTATTAAATACTGCCTAAAAGTGTCTCTCCTTTCTTTAGTTTTAAATTTAAAAATTAAACCAAAACCTTTATTTTTTATACTACAGTTTATTGATACGTTATTATATTTTTTTAAATATTTAAAAGCATACTTTAAGTTATTCGCTTTTTGATTTAGTATTTTTTCAATATCAAGCTCTTCCAAAATGGCTTGAGCCACTCTAGGAAGCTTTGCCTCTTCTAATTTTAATCCTAGCTCATCTTCACTTGCAATGTAATGCTCTCTAAACTCTTCTTTATTACTAATTTCACCTTCTAAGTATTGTTTTTTTAAATACATAGCAGTTATTTTTTGAAATGCAATCTTTTTAGCTTCTAATTTTATTTTCCCTTTAGGTATGTTATTATGTATATTAGAATACAAAAAGCCTCCTACTGGTAGTGGTAGTTCTTTTCTTAAAGATCCAAAAACATAGTCTGCTTTACTATTTTTTATGTTTAGTAAATTGTGTGTTAAGTCTTCTATTATAAATGCATTAACATATTCTTTTGTAGTTCTTTTTTTAACACCAAAATAATCTGGGTTTACAATAACATTTGTGCTTTTATCTACTATATCGATGCATTCATTTTGATTTTTTGTAAAAGGATTAAATTGATATCTAATGACTTCAATAGGTAATTCTTCTATATATTTATTTACTTCATAGCAATAATAGCTTGGAATAAAAACTTTTTCCCAATTGTGCTCTTTTATTCCAAATTTAAGAAGCGTAAAAAGAGCCGAACGTCCAGATAAAAAAAATGAGGTCTTTTTTTTGTTAAAAAAATGATTCCCTTTTTTAAGAAGCCATTTTTCTTCTAAACAAAGATGAAAATCTGATCCATATTCTTTATTTACTATTTGTCCCAATAGTTATTTTCTTTAATCAAATTAAAATAATCCTCTTTTGTAATACCTACAACTACTTCATCCCACCATTGATTTTTCCTGAAATAATGATTCTTTTTCATTCCTTCTATCTGCCAACCACACTTTTTAGTATATACTCCTATTGAAGAATCATTGTAAGAAATCATTGAGCCATTCAGTCTCATGAGCCCTAATTCTTCAAAAGCGTATCGATTAATTGCCATTATTGTGTCTACTCCATATCCTTTTCCTCTCATGTCTTTATCACCTAACAGCATTCCATGAAAAGCATTTCTATCTTTCCAATTTAAATCAACGATATTAGCCATGCCTATTAAACCTAAATCTTCAGTTTCTATAGCAAATCTTTGGTTAGTACTATTTAATGACAATGAATTAAACCATTTTTCTTGATCCTGTTTACTTGATGGAAAATGCCAACCTCCTAGCATGTAATTAATTTCGGGATCATTAGACCATTTATGTAAAAACCCTAAATCTTCTATTTCTATTGCTCTTAATAAAACTTTTTTTCCTTTTATAATCATGATTTTTTATTTTTAAAATGATTTGAACTTAGTCCTTTACTTAAGCCAATATCATCTACTTCATCTACAGTTTGACCATTAACTATAGTGCTTTTTCCAAAGAAAACAGTATTTATTGTCATAAATAGTATTTTAAAATCTAATTTAAAAGACAAGTTTTCAACATAATATACATCATTAATAAAACGTTCGCTAAACTTCATTAAATTTCGTCCTTTTACTTGTGCTAATCCTGTAATACCAGGCTTAACATGATGCCTCTTTTTTTGTTCATTAGTATACAAAGGTAAATATTCTGGTAATAAAGGTCTGGGCCCTATTAAACTCATATCTCCATTTATCACATTAAGTAATTGAGGTAATTCGTCTAGAGAGGTTTTCCTTACAAATCCTCCTATTTTTGTTAACCTTTCTTCATCTGATAGCAAGACACCTTCTTTGTCTTTTCTATCATTCATTGTTTTAAACTTAATTACTTTAAATATTTTTCCATCTTTACCTGGACGGTTTTGGATGAAGAAAATTGATCCTTGATTAGCAAAAAACAATGCTATTGTAACAAGTAAAAATATGGGGAATATCATTAGTAAACCCAATAAAGCGAATACAAAATCTACTATCCTTTTAATAAACAATCTATACATACTAATTTTCTAGTTTTTTATATTCCTTCAACAATGCCTCACAAACAAAACTTCTTTCATATTTTGATTGAATTATTTTCCTAATATTTTTTTTTAGTCTTAAAACATGGTTTGGGTTTTCGATATACATTTTCATTTTATCAAATAAAAATTCTTCATTCTTTATGGGAATTATGTTCCCATTTAGGCCGTCTTTAATGATTTCATTAGAACCATTAATATTTGTAACAATACAAGGGGTTTCCATAGCGCAAGCTTGCATAACTACATTTGGAAATCCTTCGCGGTAACTAGGAAAAGTTAACACATCACTTATAGCAAAAAATGGCCTCACATCTTTTTGAAAACCTACGCTTACGACAGCTTTATTTTCCCTAATAATACTCATTGATTTTTCCGAAATTGGATCTAATTCTGACTCATAGCTACCAACCAGTAATAATTTAGAATATTTGTTTTGCAAAGATAATTTATTGAACGCACTTAATAATTCATTAATTCCTTTATCCTTAACAATTCTGCCAACGAAAATAAATACAAAATCGTTTTCTTCAATTTTTAAATCTTTTTTTAATTTTTTCTGGTCATTATTATCGAATAAGTCGGGATTAAAGTATTTTGTATCAATTCCGTTAGAACTACCATTACCAATTATTTTAAGTTTTTTTTGTGTTGTAAACTTTTCTTTTATTATGAAATCAAACAATCCTTTGGAGTTTGGATATACCTTAGTTGCACATGCATAGGTCATTTTTTCTACAAAAATTAAAATTTTTCTTTTTAATCCTTCAGTCTCCATTAGCGGCAAACCTGCTATAGTATGTAACCTATGAGGAACTCCTGCAAATTTGGAAGCTATCATTCCAACAACACCTGCTTTTGGAGTATGAGTGTGAACAATAAAGGGTTTTTCCTTTTTTAAAAAATTATACAATCTAATTACCGCCATGAAATCTTTATAAGGTGTAATTCTCCTTGTTAGTTCTAATGGGAAAATATCTACTCCTTCATCTTTTTTTACATCTATAAGTTTATCTCCTCCAGAGGATATAGCTGTGACATCATAGTAATCAGACATATATTTTAATTGTCCTTCTAAGAGAATACTTAATGACTCTGGAATTGTTGTAATTCTGACTAATTTATTCATTATTTTATAATTAATTACTATGCATGTAATTCATAATCATTAGGTTTTATAAAAATGAATATAATTCTAACACAACTATAACATCTTTTATAAGTGTTGTTTTTCTGGTCATTTAAAATGAAATGTGTCTACACCTTCCTTTACACACAATCCCTCTATTTTTTCTTTGATTGATGAAACTGCTATAACATGATTGTCTTTGTTCCTAAAAAGAAGCTACCTCTCTAACAATTTGTTTTAGTAGATTGGTACAGATGTTATTATTAGCTAATTTAGACTTTTGTATTTTCAATCCTTTTTGTAAAATTTAAATTAACGTATATTTCTAATTCACAAAATACCATTTATATATTTTAAAACATTGCTTCATTTCTCTTTTTGTAACCTAAATAGTAATAAATCAAAAATATTAAAATCGGATAAACCTGAAACTTCTGTCTATTTGCTAAACCTAAATTATAAATTGAATATGACTTCACTAAAACAAATATTATTACATAAAGCGACATAAGTTTTACAGCAAAAGAAGGCTTAAAGGATCTTACGCGATAAACTACTAGTAACCATATAGTAACACAAAATAAACATAAATTTTCAACTGATATATACATATGACTTATCTTTTGAGCATCATAAAAAAATGGTCTGTATAAAAAAGCGAATATTCTTTCAGTAACACTTAATGTACTTGGATCAATATAAGATCCACCTATTTTTTCTTTTTTATAATTAGAATATTTACTCACAAAATTTAATTGTGTTTCAAAGTGTGTTAACGGATCTATATCTAATTTATTAAGAACAATGATAGCTGAAATAGAACCAAAAACAAGAATAAAAAGCAATATAAAAACCTTTCTAGCATTATTAAAGTACCTCATAAAGTAAATTATTCCAAAAGCTGAAAACAAGAATATTGGTAAATAAGGCCTAATAAATAACGCTAGACACAGATAAGGAATATAACTTACTATTTTACTTTTCTTATCAATAGCTAAGCCTAAAACCGAGGTGGTCAAGTAAAAAACCAATGTATCTTTTCCAACTGCTGAAGTCCACATATGAAAACTAGGAAGAAATAAAAAAAAGAGTAATATTACTTCTTGTAAACTAAACTTCAATTTATTAGGATTAAGCTTTCTTGCTATTGTCCATAATTTAAAATATGAAAAAAAAGATAATGAGCTATACAAGAGTGCTAAAGATAGATAATTAAAACCCAACCATTTAATAAATGGGTAATTCAAAAACCTAATAAAAGTTGTACTTAAACCAAATAGACTAAACCATGATGTTGCACTTTCTGCTTTTAGGTAATAGACATATGCATCTGTTGGAGGGGTTTGCGTCACGTAATACATATAGAATGTTATTCCATAGTGAAAAACAAACATAATTAACAATGTGAAAACAGGTAAGTTATTTAACCTAATATATTTATACATGTAATTAAGGAACAAAAACAGTAATAAAAACTGTATTACACCATTATACATTAATTTCAAAAACTCCATTTATCCTATTTTAAAATATTATCATATAATGACATTAACTTCACTAAATGATGATCAATTTGATATCTTTTAGCGAAAAGAAGTTGGTGTTCTTTTATTCTAGAACACATCTTCTCATCCATAAGTAAATTACTCAAGGTATTAGAGAGCTTTTTTTCATTTTTACTCTCAACTAAAAAACCAGTTCTCCCCTCTATAACCAACTCTGGGATTGCATCAGTATCAAAGGAAACAATTGGTACCTGAAAATAAATTGATTCTAACAATGTGATTCCAAAGGATTCAGAGATAGATGTAGAGCAGTACAAGTCAAACACATTAAAATAATCAGATACATTATTCGTAGCTGAAAAAAAACTAACATGATCACTTATACCCATACTATAAACTTTTTTCTCAATATCCTTTTTCAACACCCCATCTCCTACAAGTAATAAATGAATATTATTTTGTTTTTCCAAAAGCATCTTAAATGCATCAATCAAATAAGTATGCCCTTTGTGAAATTTAAAGCTACCAATATTTCCAATAATTTTTCTATCTGAAGGAATATTTATTTGTTTTAAAACTTTATCTCTTATTAATCTATCTTTTTTATACCTATTAAAATCTAACCCTAATGAATAATTATGAACCTTGTTTTCTTTTTGAAAATTATTTGTAATAACATATAACTTTGTAAATTCTGAATTACACAAAACTAAATCAAATAATGATGTCATTTTTTTTAAAAAAAAATAATACAATGAATCATTTTTATAAACCGAATGTTGTGTAAGAATGATTTTCGATTTGAATACTTTTTTAAATAATACTGTAGCTAACAAAGCTAAATTTAAGTGAGCGTGTATAATATCAGGATTAATTTCTTTAATTTTCTTATAAAAGGCAAACAACCACGTCACTCTCTTTAAACTTGTAACATTTAATGTGTGATATTTAAGAGATTTGATATTAAGAAGCTCATTCTCAAAATATGGTACGTTTGGAGATATTGTAATAACATGCACTTCATGTCTCTGATAGTCATAATTCTTAAGTAAGTCTAACAAATAAATCTCCGCACCGCCAAATGAGAATTTAGGTATTATATGTACAATTTTTTTCATTTTTTGACATTAAATTTATAATATGCATAATTAAATATAAACTGTATGAATATGCTAACAGAATAGGCATAAACTACTCCAAATAAGGCGTTTTCACGAACAAAAACATATAAGCCCGACACAAAAATTAAACTTCTTATAATAACACTTGATGAAAACCCAATATATTTCCCTTTCGAAATCATCCAAACTGAATAAACCCACGACAAAATATCGATAAAAATAACAGCTATCGTAATTTCATATATGGAACTAATAACTAAAAAGTCCTTTGAATAAAGTAACCTAATAACCAGTTCCTTACACAAACACATTCCTATCGATATAAGTAAGAGAAATGCATATATCATCTTTAAAGATTTATTAATCGTTTGCTTTATTAAAACACTATCATCTGTACTCGAAAAAACAGGAAGGAGGTATCTGCGCATAGTTGTTTGCACAAAAACTAAAGCTACCGTTGCAATTCTTGACATTGCTATCCAATAACCAGCAATTTCTTTTGTTGACTCCTGAATAATGACATCCCTTGCAACAATCTCAAATATTGGAGATAATACCATCACAGAAAATGTTATCACAAAATACTTAGAATAATCCTTAAAAACATCTTTATTAAATGGTTTTGAAATCTTTTTTAAGGAAAACCAATTAGGCTTTTTTAAGTAAGAAATCAATATAATAAAACCTATTATTAAATTTATTGTAATAGCTAACATAGCTCCCTTTACACCATATAAATATGTAAGAAAAAATGTTAAAGCTATATTAATTAGTTGTGTTTTAATACTTACACTATAAAACTCCTTCATTTTTTTTAATCCAACGACAGCAGATATAATAAAATCATAAAACCCTATCATTGGCAGAGACAAACCTAATGCTATAATATAGTGATAGTACTCTTCAGTGTATAATAATTTAATAGATATGGTTTTAGAAAACAGACACAATATTAAACCAGTTAATAATGAAAACACGATAGCT
>JAWUYQ010000058.1:0-36598 GCA_034110725.1 Flavobacteriaceae bacterium | reverse complement strand
GTACTTGGTTCGTCGAAAAGATATAATGTAGTTCCTTTTCGTTGCTGTAGCATTGAGCTTGCCAACTTTAATCGTTGGGCTTCTCCTCCAGATAACGTATTACCTGATTGTCCTAATAATAAATGTCCAATTCCTACTTGCTTCAAAATATTCAAACTTTCCACAATAGCTCCCGTGTCGAAAAATTCTATTGCCTCTTGCACTGTCATACGCAATACATCACCAATTGAGCGTTCATTAAGTTTACAAGTAAGAACAGTATCATTGTAACGCATTCCTTTGCAAGAGTCACAAGTAAGCCAGATATCACTCATGAAATCCATACTTGTTTTTAATTTTCCATGCCCTCCACAAGTAGAGCACTTTCCATTCTTGCTTTGATAGGAGAAATCAGCTTTTTTGAGTCCCGTTATTTTGGCATCTTCTGTTTTTGAAAAAAGTGTTTTTATCTGCTCAATAATTCCAGTATAGGATGCAGGAGTACTCAATCTGTTTTGCTTTAATATCTCCTGATCTATCAGCAATACTTCTTCGAATTGATCCATTCCATGTATTGCATCGCAATTTACTGGTCGGTTTTTTAACCAAGAATTATACAACACCTCTTTAATTAAACTTGATTTACCACTACCAGAAACTCCAGTGACTCCAATAACTTGTCCTTCATAAAAAGTGACATCAATTTCTTTCAGGTTATTGGCAAATGCTCCTTTTACTCCAAAAACCTTCCCTTTTTTAAGTTGTTTCTTAATTGGATTGACTTGCTTTCTATGTAACAATTGATAGGTAACTGAATCTTTTGCTTTAGCGATATCAGTAATTTTTCCTTGATAAATAACCTCACCACCCAAGTTTCCAGCACCAGGACCCATTTCAATAATATAATCGGCAGTTCGGATAAAAGCAGGGTCATGTTCTACCACCACCACAGTATTACCATTAGCAACTATTCTTTTTAATGCTTGAGATAAAACAGCAACTTGTCCTTTATCCAAACCTATAGTAGGTTCATCCAAAACATAAGTAACACCAAATAGGTGCGTAGATAATTGTCCTGCAAGTGTAACTCGTTGGCGTTCTCCACCAGAAAGAGTACTCACAGCTCTATTCAAGTTTAAATACCCTAATCCAAGATCAGTAATAGTATTTAAGGCTGTTGCGACTGAAGGCAAAACTACTTTACTAATAGCCAACACAACTTCATCTACTTTAGTGTCTATATTTTCAATCAATTCTAAACAGGACGCTATACTCAACTCCGAAAGCTCATGAATAGTTTTTCCAAGAAATTTAGTATTCAATAGTTCTGGTTTTAATCTACTTCCGTGACATGTTGGACACTCAACATCATGCAATAATACTGACAGGTCTTTGGTGTTTTTATTATGCAATTTTCGTTGATATTCATCATCGATATAGTTACAGAATCCAAGCCATTTAGCCGTTAATTCTTGAGTACCAGTTTTTGATTTGGTAGTATAATTCCAAGTAACATTCCAAGTAACATTCCAAATTGCATCTCCCGTTCCATAAAGAATAATATCCTTTACCTCATCTTCTAGTTGCTCCCAAGGTTGTTCTAAAGTCCAATTATTTTGCGTCGCCACTTCCTCGAGTGTTGCCATAAACTGACCATTGACATCGGCATAATATCCTATCGCTTTATTTACAGCAATAGCGCCTTCAAAAATTGATTTAGCAGGTGAAACGATTATGGCATCAGGATCACATTTAAGTTTTACACCGAGTCCTTCGCATTCCGGACAAGCCCCAAGATGATGGTTGAATGAAAAATGCTGTGCCGTATAAATTTCTCCTTCATGTTGCGCGATTCTTGAATACAACAATCTAAATGCATCATATACTCCGGACAAAGTTCCAACCGTTGATCGTTTGGATGGAGCGCCTCCTTTTCTGTTGATTCCAATTGCTGGCCCTAAACCTGAAAAAGAAGCTATTTCAGCCTCACTGTTTTGTTGTGAAAAACTTCTGTTATAAGTAGATAACGATTCCGTAAAACGAGCATTGGATTCTGCAAATAATGTATCATATACCAAAGATGATTTTCCACTTCCAGAAACTCCCGTAACAACTGTCAATTGATTTTTAGGAATGCGGACATCGATATTTTTTAACCCATGAGTGGTTATACCATTCAATACAATTTCATTAGCAGCAGCGTCTGCTGTGACTATTTCAACTTCTTTTTTAGTAGTTGTTGATTGCTCTTTAGGTTTTCCTTGATAAACAATAGTACCTCCAGCTGCACCACTTTTTGGTCCTAGTTCTATATGCCAATCGCTCCAACCAATAATTGCTTCATTTTGTTCAATACAAACAATGGTATTTCCTTTCTGTTGAATACGATCAAACAATTTGAGTAACGAATTAATATCATCGTGATGTAGTCCAATACTTGGTTCAATGATTACATACAAAGTATTGCCTGTATCTTTTTTCTGTAGTTGATTAGCAATTTTAATACGTTGCGCTTCTCCTCCTGAAAGTGTTGTTGATGATTGTCCAAGTGTTAAATATCCAAGTCCAATTTCTTGTAATATATTGAGACCATTCAATACCTTTTTATCATCTGCAAAAAAGGATACAGCTTCGTTAATTGATAATTTATAAACTTCAGCAATGGATAATTGGTTGTATTTTACTTGAAGTGTTGCTGCGTTAAATCGGTCACCGTTACAAGTACCGCATAGCAAATCGACATTTCCTAAAAAGTGCATTCCAATTTGTGTTTTTCCTGCACCTTGACAAGTCTCGCATCTTCCGCCTTTGTTATTGAATGAAAAACGAGATTTTGTAAATCCTAGCGTTTTTGATTCAGGCAGACTCGCATAGATATCACGAATATAATCTGACAATCCTAAATAGGTTGCTGGATTACTACGTGGTGTTTTTCCTATAGGTGAATGATCTATAAAAATCAGTTTATTAATGGAATCTAGGTTTTTATGGCTTTTCAATTTTGCAGGTTCACCAGTTTCAATTCCTAACTGCTGTTGCACTGCTTTGAGCAAAGTCCCTTTTACTAAACTCGATTTTCCTACACCCGATCTTCCGCTTACCACATTGAGTTTTCCGAGTTGAAATTGAACATCAATGTGTTGCAAATTTCTTTCAGAACAACCAATTAATTGAATCGAACCACTTTCTTTTTTAGTGGTTAAATTCGGTTTAGCCGCGCCAATAATTGCTCTGAATGTTGGACTATTAGCTGCTAATCCTTCTTGCTTAGAAAAATCTGAAAAAGCACCATTAAAAATAACTTCACCACCATTGATTCCTGCTTTTGGGCCAATCTCAATAATATGATCCGCACTAGTAATGGTATCCATATCATGCTCCACAATAATAACCGTATTTCCTTTTTTAACGAGTTGTTTAAAATGATAAATCAATCGTTCGTTCTCTTCTCGATGCAATCCTATGGAAGGCTCATCAAAAACATACAACACATCACTTAACGGAACTAAAATTTGATTAGCCACTCGAATACGCTGTATTTCACTAGCACGAAGCGATTTTGACGGACGATCTAAAGTCAAATGACCCAATCCTAAATCTTCCAATAAATCTACTTGTGCTTCAATTTTATTGATAATTGCTGCCGCCACAGTTCCCCAAGTATTGGACTGAATCCACGCTTTCAATCCGTTCAGTTCCAAAGCCACTATTTCGGCAATTGATTTCCCATGAACAGAAACGCTCAATGCATCACTATTTAAACGTGTTCCACAACAGGAAGTACACGTTACTGCATGCACATACTTCAAAATATTTGCATTCCGATCTCTTCTTAGAATATCCGACATAATCGGAATCATTCCTTTGTAATATCCTTCTTCCCTTGGTTTGGCTTTTATTCCAGTCCATTTTAAACGTGATTCCAAACTGTGCTTTCCAAAAGGTACTTTTATTAACTCGCTTCCATGCAAAATTACTTCTTGCTGTAGAGCAGTCAATTCATTCCATGGAATATCAACACTAAACCCTTCGGCTTCGCATACTTGATTTAGCACATCAATAGTTACTTGGGAGTACATAATATACCCATTAGGTAATGTTGGCGCCAATGCACCTTCTCTAATTGATTTTTCTGGACTGCTGATCAAACAGTTCAAATCTATTTCTTCCTGTTTCCCTATACCATTGCAATGCGTACATTTTCCAACTGCTGAATTAAACGAAAACAGCGCACGAGAAAGCGCAATATTCTTATCTGAAGTTCCTGTTCTTGCGAACAACAAGCGCAATAAATCGTAAATATCTGACATGGTACCAACGGTAGAACGCGCATGCATTCCTGTGGTTCGTTGTCCGATTGCAATAACTGGTGAAAGTCCTTCAATTTCATCAACATCAGGGCGGTTTAATTTTCCCATAAACTGACGCGCAAAAGAGGGTAATGTTTCAAAATACCTGCGTTGTCCTTCTTTGGCAATGATGTCAAACACCAAACTCGATTTTCCAGATCCTGATATTCCTGTCACTACAATAAATTTATTGTGCGGAATACGCAACGAAATGTTCTTCAAGTTGTTTGTTCTTGCTCCTTGAATAACTATTTCGGGATGTGTTTTTGAATTCATTTCGTAAAATTAATGAAATAAGTTTTACTATACGCATCACATATTTTTCTCTTTTGTTATAGCACTAAAGCGATAGTAGCACAACTGTTTTGTTTGAATTGAAAATAGTTGAAAAATAATTAATTTTTTTGGGTAACAAAAACTGTAAAAAAGGAACTATAAGTTGTATACAACTTATAGCGTTTTCAGCCCATCACTACTATTGATGAGGTGAATATACCTGATAATAGTCATTTTATAAGGAGTTACAAATAAGTAGATTTGAGGGATTAAAAAATAGGTGCTGGATATAAAAATATCCAGATGTAACAAAACATTAAGAAAAATATGAAAATACAACTAATACAATTTTCTGATATTCACTTTAAAGAAAATAATAACTCAATTTTAGAGAAGAAAGAACAGTTAATAAATGCAATCAGAAATGAAGTTTTAGTAGAGAATAAAACAATTTTAATCATCACAGGAGATAGTGCGTTTTCAGGAAGTGAAAAGGAATTTGAAATTTCATATAATTTTTATACTGAAATAATTAAAGAAATAAACGAATACAATAAATGTAAAATCAAATTATTAGTCATTCCAGGAAATCACGACTGTCAAGATTTAATAAAAAAAGATCCAGTACGACAAATACTTATCGATACAGTGCAAAAGAATCATGTAACTGCTGAATTAGAATTAATTAATAATATTTCTCAAAACCTAAGTAATTATTCAACATTTGAATCTTTGTGTAATGATGATTGGGACAACACCTATTCTTCTGAGTTATTAAAAGTATATAGATTAGGTGAAAATGGAAAATCAACAATTTTATTTTGCTACAATACTGCATTTCAATCTGTTCTAAATGAAATACCCGGAAAAATGATTTTTCCTCTGCATCTTTTAGATAAAAAAATATTTCAACAAAAAGCCGATTTAAAAATTTCCTGTTTCCACCACCCTTTACATTGGTTAACACCTGAAAATAATAGATTATTTAGAAATCATATTGAACAAACAAGTGATTTCTATTTAACAGGACACGAGCATATTAAAAGCAAATCCAAAATAACAGATTTAGAAGATAATATTATATATAAAGTTGAAGGTGATGTCCTTCAGGATTCTGAATCAAAAAACAAAAGCGGTTTTAATTTGATAAATATTGATTTAGAAAAAACTAGGTTTCAAATTAAAAACTATAAATGGTCTGGAGAAAGATATAATGAATCTGATGAGAATTCCAATTGGAACTCTTTTGAAAGAGGGGCGCCAAAAATCAATAACCCTTTTCAAATCACTAGTGATTTTAAAGCAAGTCTAAATGAAATTGGGGCAAATTTCAGTCACCCAAATGTTTCTCATGTAAAACTATCTGATATTTACGTCCATCCAAACCTAGAATTGCTAAACCAACCAGAAGGAAATAACCAGTCTAGTACTGCATTAACAATTAATTCAGAGAATATATTAAAAAACATAAAAAATGATATCCGTATAATTTTTAGTGGAACGGAGAACATAGGGAAAACTTCACTTTTAAAAAATTGTTTTACAAAACTCCATTTACAAGGTTTTGTACCTCTACTTATTGATGGTCATAAAATTAAAAGTACCAGTATTGATGATTTAAAAAAACTATTTTTAAAATGTTTTTTTAAACAATATACTTCTACTTCACAAGAAGATTTCAATCAACTTGACAAAAGTAAACTGGTTATCATAATAGATGATTTTAATAGAACAAAAATTAATTTAAAATATAAAGCTAGGTTATTAAAAAATTTGAACTCACATTTTTCTAATCTAATTATTTCAGGAAATGAGCTAATGTCTTTAGAAGACATTATAATTGATGAGAACATTGAAGAAGACTTATACTCAAGCTTTAGGTTATTTGAGATTAAAGAATTTGGTTATCAACTAAAAAGTAAATTAATTAATAAGTGGAATATCCTTGGCGTTGAACATTCAATATCGGAAGAAGATAGGATTAGAAAATTACAACACTCAGAAACTGTTATTAATACCGTTACGGGTATAAACTTTGTGCCTAGCTACCCCTTCTTTATTTTAACAATATTACAATCAATTGAACTAGGGAATCCAACAGATTTATCAGCCAGTACTTTCGGTCATTATTACCAATTTTTAATTCAAAAGTCATTTACAAACGTTTTATCTTCACAAAGAGAAATAACTGAATATGAAAATTATTTAAGTGAATTATCCTTCTACCTCTTTGATTGTTCAATAAGTGAATTTGATATACACGAATTTGAAAAATTTGACACTCAATACCGTAAAAATTATACTATTTCACATTCACTTGATAAAATAACAAGAAATCTGATAAATGCCAAAATTATCGATAATATCGATGGAGTTTTAGAGTATAAGTATTCTTATGTCCATTATTTCTTTATTTCAAATTATTTAGCAAGTCATATTAGTGAAAATAGAATAAAAATAATAATTACATCTCTTACGGATAAACTTTATAAATCAGAATTTTCAAATATTTTAATGTTTTTAACTCATCACAGTAAAGATGATTTTTTATTAAATGAGTTATTAACCAAAGCTAAATCAATATTTAGTGACCTTGCTCCATGTAAACTACAAGAGGATATTAAATCAATAAACGAACTTGGTGAGAAAATACCTAAATTAGTTTTTAAATCTAGAAGTATCGATGAATACAGGGAAAAAGAAAATATATATAAAGATGAACAATCAGAAAAAAATTCAATAAAACAAGAATTACCTGATATTAATGACGATGAATTTGATGATGAAATAAATATTGTAGCAAAACTAAATACAGCTTTTAAATCAATTGAAATCGTAGGTCAAATATTAAAAAACAATTATGGTAAAATTGGAAACACTACTATAGAAGCATTAATTGAAGAGACCATTCTTTTAGGTTTAAGAACTTTAAATGTATTCTTTTCTATAATTGAAGAAAACTCAGAATTTGTAATTAATCAGGTGAATGCTATCATTACTGAAATAGAAAATTCTAGAGGCAAAAAAGTAGATAATCCAAAAAAAATAGAAAGCCTTTCAAAAAGCACACTGTTTGGCTTATGTAATCAAATTTCATATAGTTTTATTAAAAAAATAAGCGATTCTATTGGAACTGAATACCTGAACGATATATTAGAAAAGGTTTATGCTAAACAAGATTACAACTCTGTAAAACTTATTAAATTAGCTATCAAGCTTGACCATTACAAAGGCTTTCCAGATTCTGATATTAAAAAATTAAAAAAGGAATTAGATAATTCCCATTTACCAACTCAAATAATGAATCGTCTTGTTGTGAATCATTTATACTTATACCCAACAAATCACATTCAGAAAAGTAAAATATTGAGCTTCTTAGGAATCCCTATTGAATCACAATTAAGAATAGATAAAGTGACGAAACAAAGAAAAATATTGAGTAACAATGTACATCACTAATAGGAAGCTCAGTTCAAATCGAAAGTTTTGTGCATTAGACAAACATTTTACAAATTAACAATCACTCTTTTATTAAACTCTTTCAAAGAAGGCATAAGAATATTTGAAAAAAATGATTTTTAAACAACGTATAAATCAAGGAAATAACACCTAACATTTACAAAACACAAACTTAACCTATGAAATATATTATCATCTGCTTACTCTTTTTATGTACTACAAAAAACTATGCACAAATTGATTTTAACACCTATTATGAATATGTTGATAATGAAAACATATTGTATGCTGACAATAATGAATTATGTCCTGTTACGTACAAATTCTCTTTAGTGTTAAAAAACTACAAGTCATCAGCAGGGAAAGATATTGAAGTTGTAATCCCTGCGAAAACGAAGAAGTTTGAAATCTTAAAATTGAATAGGATTAATCCTAAAAAGAAAACATCTGCCAAGATGAATAATTCTGCACTAAACTTAGGAAATCATTTAGTTGAGAAACATGATAATTCATACAAATATCATCTTCCATTTAAAAAAGGGAGTGAGTTTAAAGTAGGCCAGGGATATAACGGTAAAGCTTCACACCAAAATAAAAAAGCATTAGATTTTAATATGCCTATAGGTACTAAAATTTGCGCTATCCGTGACGGTATAGTTGTTGCCGTAGTAGAAACAAATAACAGAGGTTGTGGAAAGAAAGAGTGTGTGAAATTCAATAATAAGGTAATTGTTTATCATTCTGATGGAACATTTGCTGAATACACTCATATTAAAAAAAACGGAGCAATCGTAAAGGTAGGAGATACCATAAAAAAAGGCCAGGAAATTGCATTAAGTGGTAACACAGGTTGGTCAACTGGCCCGCATTTACATTTAGTTGTATTCTATCAAAAAATGAAAAACAGAAAAACTATTTCTACCAAATTTTTAACTAATGATGGTAAACATCAAGAAGTGTTAACAGCTAAAAAAACGTATTCTAAAAATTATTAGAAACTATATAACTTAAACTAAAAGAGAAGTCAAACAGCTTCTCTTTTTTTGTGGCTAAGCTTAAAATTATTGTTATACATTAGAATTGTCCGATTTTAAAATTAGCCTTAACAAAACAACAATTAAAAGTGTTCCTCTTTTATATATATTTGCATTCCAAGGAAACTTAATTGAGCATGTCAGAAGATACTAGTTGTAGTAAAGAAGATTGTACATATCCCATAGTGAATAAAACGCATAAATTATGTCAAGTACATAATTGGGAGCGAACTCATAAAGGTGAAGATTTTTTTGAACATCAGCTAAATAAAAAGAAGGAGTACGCTAAGAGGATGCAAGACAGAGCAATTGAGAAAGCAAAGAAAGCACCTCCTAAACCTTACGTCTGGAAACCAAAGAAAAAGCCAACTCCTATTAAGCAAGTGTCTAATAAAATGGCAAGTGCGTTAGGTATTTATGTAAAGGTGAAGAAAGAGTATTTAAAAGATAATCCTGAATGTGAAGCGCATTTTTGTAACTGTAATACACCATCGGAAGAGTTGACAATTCACCATAAAATGGGTAGAATAGGGTATGCAACCGAAGAAAAAAGAGAAATAGATACTCCGTTATTATTGGATAAAGATTATTTTATGGCCTCCTGCGGATCTGCTCATAGATGGATTGAGGATAATGTAGCGCAAGCTAAAGAGTGGGGATATTCCTTAGATCGGATAAACTAATGTAATTTGTATAGGGTATAGCAATTATAAATAATTGGAGTTTGAGTATAAAGACATGCTAATGCGTATGGGATATTCGAAATTTTCGGATTGTCATTTTATAACCGAATCCTACAAAACATCTACCAACAATGGATATAAATAATGATCATAACAACGAGCCGACTGATAAACAAAAACAATCAGATGAGCTTTCGGATGCAGCTTTAATACCAAAGACGAATGAAGAGCTGAATGAAGAGAATCCTGCCAGAAAAAACAGGAGACAAGCTACTGAAGAGGAACTTAATAATCCGTTACATGGGGTAAAACTGGCTCAAATTTTAGAACGTCTGGTAGCATATTATGGTTGGGAGTATTTGGCAGATCGTGTAAATATTCGCTGTTTCATGCATGATCCTACAATGAAATCAAGCCTAGGTTTTTTAAGAAAAACGCAATGGGCTCGTGAGCATGTTGAGGACGTATATTTGGATATGTTGGATGAAAAAAGAGATTCAAATTAAAGGTAAAAATGTAAAAGGAGCATTCGTAAACAATACTTATAAACAATACGGATTTTGGTGTTTAGAACGAAAGCTTATGTTAACATGAAACTCCGCAGATTTTCTACACCGTACAATTCATAATTAAACGTTGGTAGTAATTATAAAATAACGAATCATCCAGAAATAGAATGACAAAAAAACAATCAAAACGGATAATCAAAATAGCACTAATTATTGCAAGCATAAGCTCTTTGGCATTCGTACCATGGATATTGGTAAAGGCTTGGATATTGCCACTACCAAATACCGTTCAAGAACAAGTAAATGAAGCCATTGGACATGGACTTGATGGAATAATTGTTTATGTAGACGAAGCTGGGAAACCACCTGCATTTTATGCCGCTGGCTGGAAAGACAGAGAAAACAAAATACCTGCCGATCTACATGCCTTATTCAAAATAGCAAGTGTTAGCAAGCTATATGATGCTGTGGCTGTTACCAAATTGGTGAGTGCTGGACGTCTTTCCTTGGATAAAACAATCGCCGATTATTTACCGGAGCTTGTAGGGAAAATTGAAAATGCTGAGAAGATTACCTTGAGGTTGATGATACAACATAGAAGTGGTATGCCAAACTTTACGGACACCCCAGACTTTTGGGCAGCTCCAACAGAGACCTATGAGGATAGTCTTGCATTAATTCTGGGCAAACCAGCCAATTTTGAACCTGGTGAAGACTATGAATATTGTAATACAAATTACTTGTTAATTAACAAAATAATGGATGATTTACTGGGGTATAAAAACTTCCAATTCATTCAGAAAGAAATCCTAATACCGCTAAATCTTACCAATACCTTCGGTTCGCTTAGCGAGGTAAATTTAGACGATGTAATGAGTGGCTATCATGTTGGACATCCTTATGATTTAAAGACTGACGATCATGGAATGTTGGCTACAGCAGAGGATATAGGTATATTTTTGAGGGCACTAAACGATGGATCAGTGTTTGATGAGGGAGAACAGGAAATATATGCTTCAATTTATAAGTATGAACATGCCGGATGGGTTCCTGGATACCAGAGTTTTGCCGAATATCACGAAGATATTGATACTGTTGTTATTCTGCTAAATAACACTACCGACCCTAAATTATATTTGTGGAATGTATCGCAAATAGTAATCAACCGTATTGTCAAAATTCTTAAAAATGAAAAAAACTCTTAATAATAGCGATACATATATTACGGATTTGATTTTTAATACTTAAAGTTTAGATCGATACGAAAACAGCTGTGCACAAATTGTGCTCAATGGTTTGTTAAAAAAAAGCCAAAACTTAAATTTCAATTAAACCCTTTTAAAAAATAAAGGTCATAGACTCAAATAAATTTAAGTCATGAGTAAACACATTTTAAAATTAGTACTGTTCTCTATCCTATTATTAATAACGAGTTCAATTGTAGCACAACGAGGACAAGGAAATAGAGGGCAATCGCAAAACCAAATTCAGGGGGAAAGAGAGCTGCCGACATTTAATGCAGAAAATGCAGTTGGTATACTGAAGTATCGTTATAAAAGAGTCCTGAAAAAGACAAAACTTAAAGAGGAAAAGAAAAAAAGTACGGTAGCAAAAATCATCTCAGATTATAACCAAACTATTAACGAGATTAAGTTTTTACATTCTGATGAGTTGAGCGCTACAGAAAACTTTGTAGCCATAAAACGAGCAGAAGCCAAAGCAAACAGAGATGGGGGTGCGATGCATTTTATTCAACAAGATGCAATGGAAAAGTTAATCCATGTTAAACATAAGGTTCACAAAGCGAAACAGGTATTAAATGATCAATTAGCGCTGGTTTTATCTGAAAAACAGTTTCATAAATGGCGTCGTATTCAACGCGCTAGAAAAGAAAGTTTAAAACCCCAAAGACCTGATAACAATGGAGGAGGAAGACCACAAAAGGGAGCACGTAGAGGTAGATAAATATGATTTTTTAGCACAAAGAACTTAAAGATCAAATTTTAATTGCACAGAAACACTTTTCTGGATTTCCGTGGTTTTTTTCTGATCCGTATTATTTAAGTTTCCAAGAGATATGCCCAATAACCGAACAGAGTTTTTGGGTTTTTCTTGAAACAATAATTCTTTAGCAGTTTCTAAAATCAAGTGCTTGTCTGAAATAAAATACGTTATAGTTTTACTTCTGGTCTGTTGTGTAAAATCACTGTATTTTATTTTTAAAGTGATTGTTTTTCCAGAAACTTTACTCTTTTTTAATCGCTTCTCTAATTCCTCAGCAATATGTTCTAGCTTTTCGAGCATGTATATCTCGGAGGTAATATTATCAAAAAAGGTGCGTTCTGCCGCTACGGATTTTTGAATTCTATTTGGTTTTACCTCACTTAAATGAATTCCCCTAACTACGTTGTAATAATACGCTCCCGATTTCCCAAAATGTGTAGTTAAATATTCAACCGTTTTTAGTTTTAAATCCTTGCCTTCAAAAATACCTAGTTGGTACATTTTTTCAGAGGTAACTTTTCCTACACCATAGAATTTACGAATATCTAAGGCCTCTAAAAAGGGAATTACTTCTTCAGGATCTACCGTTTTTTGTCCGTTTGGCTTGTTGTAATCACTGGCAACTTTGGCAATAAACTTATTAATGGATATTCCTGCAGATGCTGTTAAGCCGGTTTTCTGAAAAATACGATCTCTAATTTCTTCAGCAAGTATAGAAGCACTTAATACTCCTTTTTTGTTTTCAGTAACATCTAAATAAGCTTCATCTAGCGAAAGTGGTTCGACCTTATCCGTATACTCATGAAAGATTTTACGTATTTGTTTGGAGATTTCTTTATACCGATCAAAACGAGGTTTTACAAAAATAAGCTCCGGACAGCGTTTTCTTGCTACCGTACCACTAATAGCACTTCGTACGCCAAAAACTCTTGCTTCATAGCTCGCAGCACTAACTACGCCTCTTTTTCCGCCACCACCAACAGCTACGGGTTTTCCTCTTAACTCAGGATTATCTAATTGCTCTACAGAAGCATAAAATGCATCCATATCAACATGAATAATTTTTCTAAGAGGGAAATTGAAAGGCATGTTCAAATTTATAATATCTTTATCGTTTTACAGATTTTAATACTATAATTTAAATGAACTTTTTAAAGACATTACTTTTATTATTGTTGGCTTTGTTTGTATGGTCGGCAATAAAACCTTTTGAATATTTCACTTGGTTTTTGGAAGTGTTACCAGCAGTTATCGGTATTTTGGTATTGTTGTTTACATATAAGAATTTCCAGTTTACAAAATTAGTTTACGTTTTGATATTCGTCCATTGTATAATCTTGATTATTGGAGGGCATTATACTTATGCTGAGGTTCCTTTGTTTGATTGGATTCAGGAAGTGTTTCATCAATCAAGAAATAACTATGATAAAGTAGGGCATTTTGCACAAGGATTTGTTCCGGCAATGATTACTAGAGAACTATTAATTCGTAAAAATATTATTAATGGGAAAGCATGGTTAAACTTTATTGTGGTTTGTATTGCTATGGCAATTAGTGTTACTTATGAGTTTATTGAATGGGGAGTTTCATTGGGTACTGGTGATGGAGGAGATTCTTTTTTAGGAACTCAAGGTTATGTTTGGGATACGCAATCGGATATGTTTTATGCTACTTTTGGTGCTATTATTGCATTAGTGGTGTTGAGTAAAATCCATGACAAACAATTGATTAATAAATAGATTTTCAATTTACAGAAGATGAATATGATTGAAATAGAACGTAAGTTTTTAGTAGTTTCAGAGGAGTATAAAGCAGCAGCTTTTAAAAGCACTCGTATAACCCAAGGTTTTTTGAGTACAGATCCTGAACGAACAGTACGTGTTCGTGTAAAAGGAAGTCAAGGATTTTTAACGATTAAAGGAAAATCGAATACCAGCGGAACATCTCGTTTTGAATGGGAAAAAGAAATTGATTTACAAGAAGCTGAGGCTTTATTGAAATTGTGTAAAAAAGGAATTATTGATAAAATCAGGTATGAGGTAAAAAGCAATACTCATATTTATGAAATAGATGAATTTTTCGGAGATAACAACGGATTAGTTGTTGCAGAAATTGAACTGAATTCAGAAGAAGAAGCTTTTGAAAAACCAAGCTGGTTAGGAACTGAAGTTACCGGAGAAGTAAGATATTACAATTCACAATTGAGTACAACACCTTTTTGTGAGTGGTAATATTTATAACTTTTTAACCACGTTGGTTACAATACCCCAAATGACAAAATTATTTTCTGAAGTTACTTGTATAGGTTGGTAGTCTGGGTTTTCTGGTTGTAACCATACGCCATCACTTTCTACACGCAAACGTTTTACTGTAAATTCGCCATCTAAAAAACAGACAGCTATTTTATTGTGTGTTGGAGCAATACTTCTGTCAATAACTAATAAATCATTATCATCTAAACCCGAACCAATCATTGATTGTCCGCTTACTCTAGCAAAAAAAGTAGCTTCTTTGTTTTTAATCAATTCTCTATCTAAAGAAATACGATCCTGTTTAAAATCATCAGCAGGTGAGGGGAAACCACATGATATTCCAGTGTCGAAAAAAATGGCTCCTTCACTCTCTTGAGTATCAGGGGTGAAAAATGTAAGTGCTTCAGTTATCATAGGCTAAAGGTACTTCTTTTTAAATTAAATTAAACATGAATATATAATAGTGAGTAAAAAATCCCCTCACCTCAGTCCTCTCCCAAAGGAGAGGAAGTCTTTATTTTATAATAAGAATTTGATTAAACTGAGTAGTATATTGTTTTGACAAATGTTCCTGACGCATTTTCCAAGTTTTTCCTAAGTCTTGATTAGCTAGTTTTAATTTTTGATCACCATACTTATTGTTGAGGTCGTCAATGGCTTTCATTAGTGGTTGGTGCTTTGGGTTTTCTCGAGCAAACATATCTAATTGATGATTGTCAGTAGGCACCAAACCTGTTACAATTACACCAGCGCGTTTGTATTTAATTCCTTTTTTATATAATGCATCAATAGCTTTAATTGCATGTTTTACTATTGTAAGGGTGGAGTTTGTAGAGTGTGGTAAAACAATTGTGACGCTGTTTTTGTAGGGCTGTGATGTTTCTTCAAATCTACTCCCTTGTAATAAAACGAGAAGTATATTACAGTTTGAATTTTGTTTTCGTAATTTTTCAGCGCAGCTATTGGCAAATGTAGCAACACGCTCTTTAATGTCATTAATATCTGTATATGTGTTTTCAAAACTACGTGTGGTAGCGATAGACTTTTTTATAGGATGATCATCTTCTAAACCTAAAGTTTTAATTCCCTCTAAATCCTTTTTTAAATTGAGTTCCGTGATTGAAAAATTGTTTTTTACCCAAGCGTCAGAAAGTTGTGTAAAATCATAGGCCGTTTTAATGTTTTGTTGAGTTAGTCGTTTTTGTAATTGGCTACCAATTCCCCAAACATCTTTTATTTTAGTCCATTTAAGTGCTTTTATTCTTTTCTCGTCGCTATCAATTACAAAGGTTCCTCCAGTTTCTTTTGGAAACTTTCGGGCAATTTTATTAGCGATTTTTGTGAGTGCTTTAGTAGGAGCTATCCCTACACAAGTTGGTAATCCGGTCCATTGTAAAATACGCTTACGCATTTCATGTCCGAGTTTATTAAAACTCACATTTTCAATAGTGTTTAAAGCTAAAAAAGCTTCATCAATACTGTAGACTTCAACATCTGGAGAAAATTGCCTTAAAATACTCATTACTCTACTACTCATATCTCCATAAAGAGGGTAGTTGGAAGAAAATACTTCAATGTTATATTCTTTAAAAAACTGTTTGTATTTAAATGCAGGAGCTCCCATTGGTAGTCCTAAATTTTTAGCTTCATCACTTCGCGCAATAACACAGCCATCATTATTGGATAAAATGGCAATAGGAGTGTTCCTGAATTGTGGTTGAAAAACACGTTCGCAGGAAGCATAAAAGTTATTACAATCTACAAGTGCAAACATGTTTAAAGGTACGGGTTATTCGATTTAAATTGGAACGTATATTCAGTGGAAACGTAGTTTCTTAAAAATTCAAATGCATGCTAGCCTTTAAATTTCTTCCTGAAGCACTAATTCCTGACGCAAATTCTTTGTAATGAGTATCGAAAATATTATCCAAGCCTAATTGTAATTTTAGGGCTTTGGTTGCTTGATATCCAAATGAAGCATTAAGAATATTCCATGATGGAGTTCCAACATAATATTCATCATCGTCAATAGTTGGGTTTGGGTCAACAAGTACACTTTGACTTAAGTTATCTTCACCTCCTGGGCTATATTCGTCGGCGTTTTTCTTAGCGGAATACCTCCAATTAAGTCTACCATTAATTTTGTTTTTATGATATATAATACCAATGCTGCTAAACAATGGCGATATAGATGGTAAATAGCTATCTGTATCGTTTGTTTTTCCTTTGGTATAAGTTATGTTGCCTTTTATGGTAAAGTTGTTTACGGGTACAAAACTAGCGTCTAAAGTTCCTCCAAAAATATAAGCAGTATCTCCATTTACATTTGCGACAGTACTAACTTCATCACCGTCGTACATCACCGTGTTTTCATTGGTAGTAGAATTGTCGTTTTCAACAACATAATTTGCTCTTGAAATGTAATCATTAAGTAGTGTATAGAACCCGTTAACAGCAATCTGATTGCGTTTGTTTTTAAAGAATTTGGTAAGTCCTAATTCACCATTGTAAGCGTATTCTGGTTTTAAGTTTATGTTAGGAACCGTAAGTAAGCCGTTTTTTTCACGAATTTTACCAACATCATCAATATTTGGCGATCTAAATCCTGAAGAGACAACAGCGTTAAAACGGGTTAATTTAGTTAGTCTATACGTTAATCCTACATTTGCTGTAAACGAAGAGTTGTCTAGCACTAGTTTTGTTTCTGGTAAAACCACATAAGTTTGATCAATAAATTCTGCTTTTAATTCTGTATAAGTGTACCTTCCTCCGGTATTTAAAGTCATTTTTTTATTAACGTCTTGCCTGTAATTTACATAAGCGGCAGCTGTTGAGTAAGTACTTCCTCCATCAGGATATCTTGATTGTACCACTGTGTTGTCACTAACTCCAGTAATTAGATTATTGTTTACCTGTAGCAATTTTCCAAAAGCATTAGAATTCACATCATTATGAGTAAATTCTAAACCATAGGATAAGTCCCTGTTTTTTGATAGCGATACTTTAAAATCTGTATTTATGCTAAAAACGTCAACCTCTTCTTGTTGATGAGTACGTTCTAAGCTTCCGTACTTTCTTTTAATACGTGATTCTTTTACATTTTGGTAAGCAGCTGTAATAGTTCCTGAATTTAACCATTTGTAATCAGGATTGAATTGATATTGTGGTGAAAAGAAAAATCTCTTTTGTGGGCCATAATACCATTCAGAAAATTTTAAAGAACCCTTTTTTAACTCAGTAAGTTTATCAAAACGAGGAATATTAGTAGATTCTGATAATTGAAAGTTCAGAATTAAATTACTCGTATCTGTTGTTTGAATATTGAATTTCTGTAAAACGTCATATTGATTGTAGCCTGTGTTTTTCTGTATGTTTGGTTTAGTATTGGCTACTGGAGTATCGTTAAATACTTGATTATTATTGTCAGAATAAAAAGGAACTAACCCCCATTTGTCATGACCATGAGTTCTATTTTTTCCCATTCTAAGATCTCCAAAACTAGCAACAGAAAATGAAGTGTATGAAGCCCATTTTTTAAAACTAAATTCTCCTCCAAAATTTTGGGTAAACTCATTATTAGCAGATGAGAAACGAGTACTGGAGTTTCCTGTAAATATTTTGTTATAATCTATTTTAGGTGTTCGGGTGTAAAAATGAACGATACCACCTAGCGCGTCACTACCATAGATAACAGATGATGGGCCAAAAATCACTTCTGTTCTTTCTAATGAGCTCGGATCAACAGTAATAGCGCTTTGTAAATGTCCAGAACGATAAATGGCATTGTTCATTCTAACATTATCCATTACTAATAATACTCTATTAGCTTCAAAACCTCTAATTACAGGGCTTCCACCACCTCCTTGTGATTTCTGCACACGTAATCCTGGAGTTGCAGCGAGTAAGTCTGCTGTAGTTTGTGGTGCTAATTGTTGAATTTTTCTTCGAGTTAAAATTTCTATTTTCTCAGCAACACGTGATTTTTTTACTTTAGATTTTGATATAGATAGCGTAACTTCTGATAGTTCATCAGATTCATTTTCAAGATATATAGTTGATTTAATTTCTGATTTTAAAACTGAAAACCCTTGATAACTAAGGTGAGAAAAATAAATAATATCTTCAGGGTTAAAACTATCAATATTGGCTTTTCCGTCCATATCGGAAACAGTACTCTTTGATTTGTCACTATTGTAAATGGCAACATTTATGATAGACTCATTAGTGTTAATATCTTTAAAAATTATTTCTTGAGCATAGCTTAGGTTTATGAAAAGAAAAATGGATATGGTAATGAGTATATTTTTCATTTAGTTGAAAATATCGTGTAGTATTTTTAAAGACTTAGGTTTTTTAAAATCGCCCAAATGTACACTAAAATAATGTAAGATTTCGTTTAAAATATCTTGTCGCATTTGAGCATTTATTTTAATAGTATTTAAGTCATCAAAATGCATGCCTAATAAGTTTTTTAAAACATAAATTTTTTGATTGTCTTTCTCGTAGTTAAAGAAATTTAGGTGTAAAGTGTTAATGTCCGGATAAACACCTAAATGTTGTGATAGTTTTAATAGGAATATTAAGTGGAAGTTGGCATTAAACTGATGTAAATCATACCAAAGTAGAGATGCTTCTAGAAAATGGTATAACTCAATGTTTTTTTCTTCTTCTTTTAAGATACTTTGCAGTACTTCAGCAATAAACATTGATACTGTGCTTTTGTATACATTAGTGTGTATACTAGTGTATAAATGATGGAGCTTTACTTCAGTTATTTTGTGTAATGATTGATTGGTTTTGTAATTAGTTTGAATTTCCAATTGGGTTAATAATTGAAAATAAGCTGGGTTTAATTTTCCTTTCTTGGTTTTAAAAATGTGATGTAAAATATAGGATTGCACTCCTAGTTCTTTGGTGTAACATGAAACAATTAAAGAACTGTCCTTGTACTTTAAAGCTGATAATACAATTGCGTTTGTAGTAAGTAACATTACCTAACAATCATGACTTTTTCAACTGTAGTTTCATCTCCTTCTTTTGTAGTAACCATTATAATGTAAACTCCAGAGGCTACTTTATGTTTGCCAAAAGCAGTTTGGTCCCATTCATAAGTACCACCTTGAACGGTGTTTTCATCAACTAAGTTACCTGATATGTCAGTAATTTTTATATTTGAACCATCAACTAATCCTTTAATAATAATATTTCCATTATAGTTTGGTCTAACTGGATTTGGCTGAATAACTACATTTTCTAGGTTAGTGGCGCTTGTTGTTGAATTGGAATTAAAAGACACCATTCCTTTTTCAGTAGCGAAATAAATTACACCACTAGTGTTGTCAATAGACATGTCGGTGATTCCATTAGAAGGCAGAGGAGAGTTGTTTTTTGTAAAATGATAAATGGTATCTTGACCGTCAGATGAAAAAAGAAACACACCTGCATCAAGTGTTGCAATCCACTTGTTATTTGCGCCATCTACTTTAATATCTGTAATTGATTGGCCAAACATTAGTTCTTTAGGAATACCTTCTTCTAAAATAATAATTGATTCTGTTTGTGGGTTTACCGTATTGAAGAACCCAGAGGTATTGTATAATACACGTAATCCTTGACTGGTTCCTGTCCATAAATTATTGTCTTTATCAATAGCTAAAGCCTTAACAGTGTTTGAAGATAAATTTCCATTTGATTCCGTTATGTTTTTAACTTGAGGTGAGCCATTGTTTTCTGAGAGACCTATAAAACCATTTCTACGGGTAGCAATCCACTTGGTATTGTTTTCATCAATTACAATGTCCCCAAAGCTATTTTCATCGTTTAATGGGTCAGCAATGATAGATTGAAGACTAAATTCTTCCCAACTATTGTTATATATATCATAACTTTTTAATGCGTCATTTACTCGCCCGTTTGTAAGCCATAGTTTTCCATTACGGTCAAAAAAAGATTTACTTACTCTAATGTCAATATATGTGAAATCTGGCGGAGATAAAAACGGGCCAAGGCTTTCTAATTTGCTATTTGTGTGGTTAAATAACTTAGTAGCTATACCATTATTGATTTCTAATAAACCAGAAAAATACGAACTAATAAATACTTGGTTTGGGTTAAAAGGATTTATAGAAACAGATGCTAAATTTTTAGCGTCTAATACATCGCTATATGGAGTGTTTTCCCAAGTATTTTTTTTTAAATGACTATATCCTTTTTTTGTTATTGGGTAAGGATTTCCTTCATCAGAATGAAATCCATATACAGTCCATAATTCACCCTTAGTTGCTGTAATAGAAAAGGCGCTATTTTCAGTTGGACCATTAGGTTCTATTTTTTGATTTAATGTTCCGTCTGATAAGTTAAAACTGAAGATTCCATCACTTTCAGTTCCTATGAAAACTTTATCATTTGTTAGAGTAGAAACTGTAAAATTTGATCCGTATTCTGGTTGGTTATTTATGGTTAGAATATTAGTTAGTGGCGCATCATATACATTAGTGACAGATTCACTTGTAATTAACATTTTTCCATTAGCAATTCTATGATCTAAAACAGGGGTAGTTAAATTAGATTGATTGTCGAATGAGGTTCCGTTATAATTATAATATAATGAATTTGCACTATCAATTGCATAAATGCGGTTGTTGAAAGTCGTTATGCTTTTCCAATTCGTAGCGGATGTTGCTAAAGTTTCCCATAGAGAAAAATCTATAATGTTTGAATCGGCGTGCTGTGCTCTTTTTATACCTTCATCAGTTGCGGCATATATGTATTCGTCTTTTATGGTTGTCTGTTTCACAGAAATTTGCCCGCCGGCTATTCCTATAAAGTAACTATCCTCAAACTCTAAGTTGTCCAGACTGTAGGTACTAATCCCAAAGTTGCATGATAGGTATACCAAGCCGTTAAATTCGTAAATATGATTTATCCTTTTAATACTTGGTGAAATCCCCGGTTTGTTTAAAATGTCGACAACGGTGATTACTTTTTCGGGAGTTACAATTTCAACTAACCCGTTTTCGTATCCAATTACTGAAGTGGAATAAATATCACTATAGTAATAATAAGATATTGTTTCACCAGTTAATCCATGTATTGTTGATGTGTTGCTGTTTTCTTGAGTAGTTGTGTTGTGTTTAAAAATTGCATTTTCTGCAGAAGCTAATATGTTATCCTGATCGTGAGCGATACCCGTAATATTCAAATATGAATAATGTCCTTTCCATTGACCAGAATAATCTTGTGCAAAAATTAGAGTGCTAAAAAAAAGAGATAGATATAGAAACTTAAAATTCATCAGATAGATTTTATAAAAACAATAGTTCAAATATATTCATTTTAACGTGAAGTAAAATGAAATCTTAGATATGTTCATAAAAAAAGCCTTCATAAAGAAGGCTTTTTTTTAATATCTCAGGAATTTTTAAACAACACCTTGTGCCATCATTGCGTCAGCAACTTTAACAAAGCCAGCTACGTTTGCTCCTTTTACATAATCGATATACCCGTCTTCTTGAGTACCGTAAGTAACACAAGATTCATGAATATCTTTCATTATAGTTTTTAATTTAGCGTCAACTTCATCACGAGACCAGTTAAAACGTAAAGAGTTTTGTGACATTTCTAAACCAGAAGTAGCAACACCTCCAGCATTACTCGCTTTACCTGGTGCGAATAAAATTTTAGCTTTTTGTAATACTTCTATCGCTTCTGGTGTTGTAGGCATGTTAGCTCCTTCAGCAACACAAATACATCCATTTGCAACTAAAGTTTTAGCTTCAGCTTCGTTTAGTTCGTTCTGTGTAGCGCATGGTAATGCAACATCACATTTAACTGACCAAGGACGTTCTCCTTTGAAGAACTTTGCAGAAGGATATTTTGCAACGTATTCGCTAATTCTTCCGCGTTTTACGTTTTTCAATTCCATAACAAAAGCTAATTTGTCAGCATCAATTCCGTCAGCATCATAAATATACCCTGAAGAATCAGATAAAGTAACAACTTTAGCTCCTAATTCAGTAGCTTTTTCAGTAGCATACTGAGCAACATTTCCAGCACCAGAGACAGCTACAGTTTTCCCTTTAAAAGAGTCACCTTTTGTAGCTAACATACTTTGCGCAAAATAAACATCACCGTATCCTGTAGCTTCTGGACGAATTAATGAACCTCCGAAAGACATTCCTTTTCCAGTTAATACCCCAGTAAATTCGTTACGTAATCTTTTGTATTGCCCAAACATGTAACCAATTTCTCTACCACCAACACCTATATCTCCTGCAGGAACATCTGTGTTAGATCCTATGTGTTTTGATAATTCAGTCATGAAACTTTGGCAAAAACGCATAACTTCAGCATCAGATTTTCCCTTAGGGTTAAAGTCAGACCCTCCTTTTCCTCCACCCATAGGTAAAGTAGTTAAGCTATTTTTGAAAACTTGTTCAAAAGCTAAGAATTTTAAAATACTTAAATTTACTGATGGATGAAAACGCAATCCTCCTTTGTATGGTCCAATTGCAGAATTCATCTGAATTCTATATCCTTTGTTAATTTGCACCTCACCATTATCATCAGTCCAAGTTACACGAAACAAGATAACTCGTTCAGGTTCCGTCATTCGTTCTAATAATTTTCCTTGGTCGTACTGAGGGTTATTCTCAATAAAAGGGATTACAGTTTCTGCAACTTCAGTTACAGCTTGTAAGAATTCTGGTTCGTTTGGGTTTCTCTTTTCAACAACGTTGATAAAGTTTTTAATACTATCTTTCATTATGGTATGATTAATTCTTAATGTAAAAAGATTTAAAAGTCTCGCAAATATACAGATATTCGTAATATGAAAAATATATTTAGTGAATATTTAGTGCTTTTTTTAAACATAGTGGTATTTAATTTTTTTGTTAATGCAGTTTTTATATATTTGTTTTTTAAAGTAATAAGATAGCTAACATGGTTAAAAAGAATCTTTTATTGTTAATGTTAATTGGTTTTTCAGTTCAAACACTGATGGCTCAATTAGGGTTTTCACACGAAATTGGGGCTATCACAGGTCCTGTAGCTTTTCAGTCTGATTATGGAGTTAGGTCAGATTTTGAAACAAATGCTGGAAATACTGGATTTGGTGTAGGGATTATTCATTATATTAATTTCGCTTATAGGGCTGATTGTAACTGTTACACCAAGGATTCATTTTTTAATGACCATTTTAAATTAAGAAATGAAATTTCTTTTAATAAAACACCTCTAGAACATTTTGGAGAATGGGTAGATCCAAGTAAAAATTCGGCAACTGCTAGAAGATTAAGAGGAATGTCAGGAGAAGCGAATGTTTTTGATTTAGGTTCACAATTAGAATTTTTCCCATATAGTATTAGAGATTTTTCAGCTGGAGGATACACCTTTGCACCGTTCATTAGTTTAGGAGCTCATTATAATAGTATGTCTCCAAAAGCAGCTCAGGATTTAAGTGAGTTAACAACGGCTGAGGCTGCTCAAACTGAAATCATTGATCCTAATAATCAAACTACGGCTAATAACGCAATATTTTGGGATGAATCAGCTACAAATGAAGGATTCGCTTCATGGTCTTTAGTATGGAGTATTGGTACACGTTATAAATTAACTCCTTTGTCAGATTTAATGATAGATTTAAGATGGCAATATTATTTCACAGATTTTGCTGATGGCTTAGATCATAATTCACCGTCTGATAAGTTTAACGATTGGAATGTTTGGTTTAACTTCGGGTATGTATATTACTTAGACTAGTAGATTAAACTATAATAAATATAGCAAAAGGTTCGATGTTACATCGAGCCTTTTTTGTTTAGTTACTTTACTGGTATTTGATTTTGCGTAGAACACGGAGTACTTCTTTGTATTCTTGATACAATTCTTCCGAATGTTTTTTGAAATGCCATTTAACACTATTTAGTTTCTGCTTTGCATCTTCAAATCCATTTAGTTTTAATATCAGATAAGATGCCGGTAAGTTTAAAAAATCGATTTTTTCTCGCTTGTTTAAAGTGCTGTCTTTGTTGATTTTATCTAATAAAGCGGTGTTGGAATTATAGATGTGAAATAGTGTTTTTTTGTCGTATAATGGAGGGCTAAAAATAAGTTCCGAAGCTATTTTATAAATGCCGTTATTGGAAAAATGTATAACTCTTTTTTCAAGCGGGTAACGTTTTAAATCATCATGAATTCCTAGTGTGATGTATTCTGTAATGATGAATGAATTTTCATTATAGTGGATATTTACTTCATCTAAATCAGAGTAAAATAACTTAACTTGTTCAGTTACCATTTCTATAGAAACTCTTGAGTAATAGGTTGAGTTTTCAATCTCTTTTTTTATTCCAGACCAACAGAGCACAAACTGTTCTTTGAAAACAATATATTCCGATGTTCTATTTTCGTGCCTTTTCATAAAATCAGCAACAGCATCTAAAGTGTGTTTAATGTTGTTTTTAGCACTTTTTTCAATAGCAGCAACAATTGATGAATTGGTGTCTTTTAATTTGAAGTCAGTAATCATTAAGGCGGAATTACTTCCAATTCTTTTATAAGTGTAGTTTTTGTAGTATTTATAAATAGTTTTTTTAAAAGATGATATACTTGGGATTTCTTTATGCTTGATGGTTACTAGTCCAATAACTTTGTTTTTAGCAAGTTTTGGAAAAGGAATGTTCTCATATAAAATTGAGGGAGGATTGTGTAAATAAGCGTTTATTAAATTTTGAATCTTGCTATCGTCAAAAAAATCAACTCCAGTTAGTGCATTGCTTTCATCTTCAACACCAACAACAATATAAGAATTGTTGCTTGGGTTTGCGTTTGTTAAAGCACAAATATGTTTTAAAAACTTTCCTTTTCCTTCTTTTGAATGTAGGTTTAATTGACGTTTTTTGTCATAAAAACTATTCTCATCATTGTAAGTAAGTAATCGTTTTATGAGGAGTCGTTTATTAATCATTCAGTTTTAGTGTCAACTAATGAGCTTTATGGTGGTTAAAGTGCTAATTTTTCTTAAAGTTATTCATTTTTAACCAATTTTTAACAAGGTTATTGAAGTAAAATATTCAATTTGCACTATTCAATTACGAATAGTAATTTCACAGGATTAAATTTTTAAATAAATGGAAGGACAAACTGCGACTATCGATATCAAATCGATTAATGAAAAAATAGAAAAAGAGAGTGCATTTGTAGATTTACTTGTTATGGAAATGAGTAAAGTTATCGTTGGGCAAAAGTACATGATTGAGCGATTGTTAATTGGTCTTTTAGGTCAAGGACACATTTTATTAGAAGGAGTTCCTGGATTAGCAAAAACATTAGCAATTAATACCTTATCAAAAGCGGTAAAAGGAAGTTTTAGTAGAATTCAGTTTACGCCAGATTTATTACCAGCAGATGTTGTTGGAACAATGATATATAATATTAAAGAAAACGAATTTACGATAAAGAAAGGACCTGTTTTTGCAAATTTTGTATTAGCGGATGAAATTAACCGTGCGCCAGCAAAAGTACAATCTGCTTTATTGGAAGCAATGCAAGAAAAACAGGTTACTATTGGAGATACTACATTTACGTTAGATAAACCATTTTTAGTAATGGCTACGCAAAATCCAGTTGAACAAGAAGGAACATATCCTTTGCCAGAAGCACAAATGGATAGATTCATGCTTAAGGTGGTAATTGATTATCCTAAATTGGAAGATGAGCAACAAATTATGCGTGATAACCTTAGGGGGAGTTATGCAGAAGTAAATGAAGTTGTTTCTGTTGATCAAATTAAAAAAGCACAAGTAGCAGTTCGTGAAGTGTACATGGATGAAAAGATTGAGAAATATATCTTGGATATCATTTTTGCAACTCGTTATCCTGAAAAATATGGTTTGGCAGAATTAAAACCTTTAATGAATTTTGGCGCATCTCCTCGTGGAAGTATCAACTTAGCAATGGCTGCAAAATGTTATGCATTTATTAAAAGAAGGGGTTATGTAATACCTGAAGATGTTCGTGCTGTTGTTACAGATGTATTGCGTCATAGGATAGGAATTACTTATGAAGCAGAAGCTGAAAATATTACTTCAGAGCAAATCATTACTAAAATTGTAAATCACATAGAAGTACCATAACGATTAATGTTTTAAGAATAACGGTTTTCAAAATACTGTTACAATTAATCAATTAATCAATAATTCAAATGGATACAAAAGAGTTACTTAAAAAAGTTCGTAAAATCGAGATTAAAACTCGACGATTAAGCGATCATGTTTTTGGAGGAGAATATCATTCTACCTTTAAAGGACGTGGTATGACTTTTTCAGAGGTGCGTCAATATCAATATGGCGATGATGTTCGTGCAATTGACTGGAATGTAACTGCGCGTTGTAATGAACCCCACATTAAGGTTTTTGAAGAAGAACGAGAGTTAACCATGATGTTAATGGTTGATGTTTCTGGGTCTAAATTTTTTGGAACACAAAATCAGTTTAAGGATGAAATGGCTACAGAAATATCTGCAACATTAGCCTTTTCAGCAATGCAGAATAATGATAAAATTGGACTGATATTGTTTTCTGATGAAATAGAATTATTTATACCGCCCAAAAAAGGGCGTTCGCATGTACTGCGTATCATTAGAGAGTTGATTGAGTTTAAGCCGAAAAGTAAAAAGACAGACATTGGAGCTGCTTTTAAGTTTTTGTCAAGTGTAATGAAAAAGAAAGCCATAACATTTGTGCTATCTGATTTTGTTGCTGACGACTATGATCAAACACTAAAAATAGTTGGTAGAAAACATGATATTACCGGAATTAGAATTTATGATAGACAAGAAGAGACAATTCCTAATTTAGGATTGGTTCAGATGAAAGATGAAGAAACCGGTCAGGTGCAAGTGATCAATACTGCTTCTAAAAAAGTAAGAACCAATTACGCTAAATTTTATAGAGAGAAAGCAACTTATTTTGAAGAATCGTTTAGAAAAAGTGGATCAGGAGCTTTGTGTACTCGTGTAGATGAAGATTATGCAAAAAAATTATTGGGCTATTTTAAAAATAGAGGATAAAAAATAATTACGATTAATGGATAATTATATTATAAAAAAAGTAGTTAAGGGTATAAAGAGCAAGAAAAGAAAAGGATTCTTTTTTCTTAGCTTTTTGTTTTTTATTCTTTTAGCAAATGTTTCTTTTGCACAACAAGTAACCGCGGTAATTGACACGACTTCAATTAAAATTGGTGAAGAATTAAAGTTGACGTTATCAGTTGAAGTAGATACTATCGATTTAGTGGTTTTTCCCGAAGCGAAGTCACTTGGTTTAATGGAAGTTATTGAGTCTTACAAGATAGATACACTTAAAAACAAGAAGAAATATATTCTGAATAAAGAATATGGATTAACGCAATTTGATTCTGGTCATTACACCATTCCACAGCAAAAAATCATCATAAACAGTAAGCCGTTTATTACAGACTCTTTATTGGTAGAGGTAAGAGATGTTGCGGTAGATACTACGAAGCAAAAATTGTTTGATATTAAACCTGTCATTGAAGTTGAAAAACCATCTGAAGGGTTTCCAATGTGGATTGTGTATGTTTTATTAGGGTTGTTGCTATTAGGAGTTTTGTTATACTTTTTATTCTTTAGAAAAACTAAAGCAGAAAGAGCAGCTGAAAATAAATTAGCGCCTTTTGAAGAAGCGATACAGCATTTAGCGCAATTAGATACTGAAGGCTTGTTAGCAGCTAATGAATACAAAAAATACTATTCTGAATTGACAGATGTATTGAAAAAATATCTTGATGAAAAGGTGTATGACAATGCGTTAGAAAGTACTTCAGATGAGTTAATAGAGCAATTAGAACTATTGAGAGATTCTGGGAAATTGCCAATATCTAAAGAAGCAATAGCAGAATTAAGTAGTGTGTTAAAAACATCCGATTTGGTAAAGTTTGCCAAGTCTCAGCCAGATGAAGGAACTGCAAGAGTAGATAGGAATACGATTGAAAAAATGCTTCATGAAACAAAGCAAGCAATTCCGGAGCCTACAGAGGAGGAGTTGTTGTTAAATGAACAGTATAGAATTGCGCAAGAGCGTAAAAAGAAACGTAAAAAGATTATTTATGCTTCTATTACAGGTGTAGTATTAATTGTACTTACAATTGTTGGTTTAGGAGTTAAATACGGATTCTCCGAATTGAAAGATGAAGTTTTTGGTCATCCAACTAAAGAGTTATTAGAAGGGAAATGGATTCGTAGTGCTTATGGTGATCCTGCAATAGTAGTAACTACTCCAAAAGTATTGAAACGTGTTTCTAATGAACAATTAGAAGCTATGAATACACAAAGTTTTGCTTACGGAAGCATGACGGGTAATTTTGCTTTGGTGTTAAATACTACGCAAATTCCTGAAACGGCTCAAGCTGCTTTAGGTCAAATGAGTAGTGATTCAGAAGATGATGAAGAAGCAGAAGAGCCAAAAATAGATTTAGAACAAGTAAATGAAATGACCTTGCAGAGATTAACTCAACAAGGAGCAACTGATTTAATAGTGAAGCAAGAGGAGTATTCAGGAAACGGATTAAGTGGAATGAAGGCTTTTGGATCATTAAATATAAAGAACCCAGTTACTAGTAGAATAGAATCTACCAACTATGAGGTTATAACTTTCCAGCAAGGAAGTGCATTACAGCAAATAATAGTGTTTTATCAAGAAGGCGATAAGTACGCTGAAAAAATTGTGAAGAAAGTGATGGATTCTGCTGAACTTAAAAAAACTGAAGAATAATGTTTTGGAACTATGAATATGTAAATCCGGAATACTTTTGGTTGTTAATACTTTTGCCATTAGCAATAGTGTGGTATGCTTTTAAACGTAAAAAGCAAGTGGCGACTTTACAAATGAGTAGTTTGAAAGGTTTTCAAGATAAATCAGTACTACCTAAGTTAAAGCCATTATTGTTATTGTTAAGATTATTAGCAATGGCGGCTATTATTGTAGCTTTAGCAAGACCTAGGACGGTTGATATGTCTTCTAGAACAAAAACGAATAAGGGGATTGATATTGTTATGGCAATTGATATTTCAGCAAGTATGTTGGCGAAAGATTTAAAGCCAAATAGATTAGATGCCTTAAAAGATGTAGCTGCGAAGTTTATCAAAGGACGTCCAAGTGACAGAATAGGTTTAGTGTTGTATGCTGGAGAGAGTTATACCAAAACTCCAATTACCAGTGATAAAAGTATTGTATTAGGATCTTTAAGTGAGGTAAGGTATGATAGTAGAGTGTCTGGAGGTACCGCTATTGGTATGGGGTTAGCTACTGCGGTAAATAGGTTGAAAGATAGTAAAGCAAAAAGTAAAGTAATTATCTTATTAACGGATGGTGTAAATAATTCTGGTACAATCGATCCTAAAATAGCAAGTGAACTAGCATTAAATTTTGGTATTAAAGTATATACAATTGGTTTAGGTACTAACGGTACTGCATTATCACCCGTAGCATTAAGACCTAACGGAAGCTTTGTGTTTGACAGAGTGAAAGTAGAAATTGATGAAAAGTTATTAAAAGATATTGCTAAGGTAACAAGCGGTAAATATTTTAGAGCTACGAATAATAAAAAGCTTCAAGAAATTTATGCTGAAATCAATAAGTTAGAGAAAACAGAAGTAGAGGAGTTTAAGTTTTATAATTATGATGAAAAATTTCGCTTTTTTGCATTGTTTGGATTAGGAATGTTTTTGTTTGAGTTATTGTTGCGATTCACAATATTTAGAAGTTTTATCTAATTGTAAGTCGATAGACAAAGGAGAAAATAAATAAAAATAATAAAAAGTACCCGTCTGTACGGGCATTAAAAATGTTTGAATTAGAAGAGAAAATATATTTCTATGTATTAATTGCGATACCAGTATTGGTAATTGCATTTCTGATGCTTTCTATTTGGAAAAAAAATAAGCAAAAGCAATTTGCTGATCATAAGTTGTTACAACGTTTAACGCCCGAAAAATCAGTTTTTAAACTAGTTTTTAAAGTAATATTATGGTCTTTGGCAATTGCATGTTTTGCAATAGGATTGGTAAATCCTAAATTCGGAACGAAGCTGGAAACGGTAAAGCGTGAAGGGGTTGATATTGTATTTGCAGTAGATGTTTCTAAAAGTATGTTGGCTGAAGATATTGCGCCAAATAGGATAGAGAAATCAAAACAATTGGTAACACAAATTATCAACAATTTAGCAAGTGATAGGATAGGGATTATTGCCTATGCGGGTCAAGCATATCCGCAATTACCGATTACTACCGATTATGCTTCTGCTAAAATGTTTTTACAAAACATGAATACGGATATGTTGTCCTCTCAAGGAACTGCAATATCTGACGCTATTGAAATGGCAACTACTTATTTTAATGACGAAGAGCAAACAAATAGGATATTAGTTATTATTTCTGATGGAGAAGATCATAGTGATAATGCTGTTTCTGCAGCAAGTATGGCAACTGAAAAAGGAATAAAAATATTCACAATTGGTGTAGGGAAATCGGAGGGTGGTCCAATACCAATTAAGCGTAACGGAATAATTGAGAGTTACAAGAAAGACCAGCAAGGAGAAACAGTAATCACCAAATTAAATGAAACTGTTTTAAGAGAAATAGCTACAGCTACAAACGGGTTTTATTTAAACGGTTCTAACACGCAACAAGTAGTTGATGAAGTTAAGAAGAGATTGTTGGCTATGGATAAAAAAGAATTTGAAACAAAACAATACACTGATTTTGATCATCAATTTCAATGGTTTTTAGGTTTCGGATTATTCTTCTTGTTTATAGATGTGTTGGTGTCGGAAAAGAAAACAAAATGGATCAAGAAATTAAATCTTTTTAATGAAAAATAGAAGATGAAAAATTTACTATACATATTCGCTTTGATAGGTTGTTCAGTTTTTTCTCAAGAGAAATTGAAGCCTCAAGATGTAAAATATATTTATCAAGGAAATCAGGAGTTGCAAGAAAATAACTTTGTAAATGCTGAAGCGGAGTACCGTAATGCTATTTCTGAAAACCCAACAAATTCAGTTTCTAAATATAATTTAGGGAATGCATACTTTAAAAATAAAAAGACTAACGAAGCATTAGCTCGTTACCAACAGGCTCAAAAAGTAGCAGAAACGAAATTAGGGAAACATAAAGCATTTCATAATATGGGGAATAGTTTTATGCAACAGAAAAAATACGATAATGCTATTGAAGCGTATAAAAATGCATTGCGTAATAATCCCAATGATGATGAGTCTCGTTATAATTTAGCTTTCGCTAAAAAAAAGAAAGAAGAAAAAGATAAGGAAGACGAGAAAAGCAAAGACAAGAATAAAGATAACAAAGACAAAAAGGATAACAAAGACAAAAAGGACGATAAGAATAAAAACGATAAGGACTCCGATAAGAAAGACGATAAAGGAAAAGAGGACGAGAAGAAAGATAAGGACGACAAAGGCGATAAGGACAAGAAGGATAAAAAGGAAGACGATAAGGGTAAGGAGGATGATAAAAAGGATAAACAGAATGATAAGAAACAAGATCAGTCTGATAATAAAAAAGAAGAAAAGCCTACCCCAAAAAAAGGACAATTGTCTCCTCAACAAGTACAGAGTTTGTTAGAAGCAATGAATAACCAAGAGAAGAAATTACAGGAAAAAATGAATGCTAAAAAACAGAAAGGTGTTCCTGTAAAAAATGAAAAAGATTGGTAGAAGAAGAAAATAAATCCTCATTTTCGCAACTGATAATGATTACAATATGAAATTAAAAACACATATATTATTTTTATTGCTTTTGGTTACTCAATTGCTTTCAGCTCAAGTAGAGTTTACTGCAAAAGTGAGTAAAAAGAAGTTAGGGATTAATGAGCGACTTCGTGTAGATTTTGTGATGAATAGTGAAGGGGATAATTTTTCTCCACCTGCCTTTACGGGTTTTACTGTCGTTGGTGGTCCGAGTCAATCGGTTAGTCATTCATGGATTAATGGTAAGCGTTCTTTTTCAAAAACATATACCTATATCTTATCTCCTACAAAAAGAGGAAAGTTTACTATTAAGCAGGCAAAGATTGTTATTGAGGATGAAACATATAAAACTATTCCTGTAGCAGTTGAGGTTGTTGCGGCAATTGCAAAACCAAAAGACCCTGATGATCCTGATTATGTAGCTCAAGAGAATATTCATTTAGTAGCGGAAATATCAAATACATCTCCTTATTTAAATGAAGCGATTACGATAAAGTACAAATTATATGTTGGGCCATCAGTAAACGTAAGTAATTTTAATCCTATTGATAATCCGAAGTTCGCGGATTTTTGGAGTCAGAATATTGATATTAAACAGTTTAAAATTGAACAAGGAACGTATAAAGGGCAAGATTATAAATTTGTAGTATTACGTAAATCGGTATTATTGCCTCAGAAAACAGGTAAATTAGTAATAGAGCCACTAGTATTGGATGTGGTTGTAAACGTACCTACTAACAGGAGGGATTTCTTTGGAGGTAGACAATACCAGTCAGTACATCAGAAGGTTGCTGCAGGTAATAGGACAATAAATGTAAAGTCACTTCCTGAAGCGGGAAAACCTGCAAGTTTTACTGGTGCGGTAGGAGAATTTGAATTTGATGTAACAGCTAATAAAACAGCTCTGAAATCAGGAGAATCATTACAAGCTACTGTGAAAGTTAGTGGAAGAGGAAATTTAAAATTATTTGAATTGCCAAAATTGGTTGTGCCAAGTTCATTAGAAGTATATGAACCTGAACATACAGAAAATGTCCGTACCAATTTAGCAGGAATGGGTGGGACTATTAGCGATACCTACACCATTGTGCCACAGTATAAAGGTAACTATCCGGTTTCAAAATTAGAGTTTAGCTATTTTAATCCTAAAACAGCTAGTTATCACACTTTAAGTTCACTAGAGCATATTGTTGAGGTGTTAACAGGTCCGACAAATACTGATGCTGTAAATCAATCAAATAATACGGGTGTCATAAATCAGAATATTGTTGGTAATAACAATCAATTCAGGTCATTTCACACAAGTGCAAATTTAATTTCAACACATACTACACAATTTTTCAAGTCTACATTGTTTTGGTGTTTACTGTTATTGCCATTATTGGTAATTCCTGGAGTGTTGTTATTTCAAAAGAAGAAAGCGTTAATTGCAAATGACGTTAGAGGGAATAAGATTAGAAAAGCTGATAAACTAGCGAAGAAGTTTTTGTCAGAAGCGAAGAAGAATTTAAATAATAAAGATGCTTTTTATGAGTCGTTACATAAATCATTGCACAATTATTTAAAGGCCAAGTTGCAAATAGAGACTACTGAATTCAGTAAAGAAAAAATAGCAACTGTATTTGAGAAAAATAATATTCATGCTGATATAACTGAAAATTTTGTAAGCTTAATTGAAGGGTGTGATTTAGCACGTTTTACTCCAATAAGTAGTGATGCGATGCAGCAAGATTATGAGAAGGCAGTACGTGTAATTTCAGAAATCGATAAAACAGTTTAGCCCACCAGTGGGTTTAATTAATTGAAGGTTGTCCCGATTGGAGAATAGTATTATTAATTTATACCTTGTGTGCTTGGATAGGGTGATTTTATAAAATTAGAAATGAAAAACATAATATACATACTACTATTAATCACAAGTTTTGGCTTTGCTCAAAACGAACAACTTTTTGAAAAAGCAAATGGTTTATATAATAGCGAAAAATATAGCGATGCTATTCAAGTATATCAGCAACTATTGAGCACGAAAAATCATTCAGTATCTCTTTATTTTAATCTAGCCAATTCACATTATAAGTTAAATCAGATTGCGGAGAGTGTTTATTATTATGAAAAAGCGTTGCAATTGGAACCTGATAATGAGGATGTACTTGCCAATTTAGCTTTTGCAAATAATATGCGAATTGATAAAATTGACGTAATACCAACTACGGGTTTTTCAAAAATATTTACATCTATAATAAACATGTTGTCATTTGATACTTGGGCAGTTTTAGCAATAGTATTTATGATGTTTTTTGTAGTAATGTTTATCGGGTATAGTCAGTCAAAATTTACTAATAGAAAGCGTTTTTTCTTTATAGTATCATTGTTAGGGCTGTTCTTCGCTATACTTTCAGTTGCTTTTGCTTACCAGCAAGAGGCTACAACTATTAATAAAAAATATGCTATTGTTTTTGCAAAAGAATCTCAAGTAAAGTCTGAGCCTAAATTTAATAGTGACGAAGCATTTCAATTACATGAAGGAACAAAAGTGAGCGTGCTTGAGGGTTTTGATGGGTGGACAAAAATTAAGCTAACCAATGGGGCTGTTGGGTGGATTATTTCAAAAGATATTAAGAGATTGTAAAAAAATAAACTGTAAGTATTTATGAGTCAATGACATTTTTGTTATTGGCTTTTTGTTTTTTAAAGTAAAGTAATAAAGGCATGCTATTTGTAATAAATCAAGAAGTATATTCGTTTAAATAAAAAGATAAATCTTGAAACAGTTCATATTTTCATTAGTAGTAGCATTTTCATTAATTAGTTTTTCTCAAAATGTAGAAAAAAACTTAGGGGAATTCAGTCAGTTAAAAACATTTGATGGTTTATCTGTAGAGTTAGTGAAATCGGATAATAACAAAGTGGTTATCTCTGGTGTACATAAAGATGATGTTGAAATAGTAAACAAACACGGTTTATTGAAAATCAGATTTAACATCCCAAAAGCTTCTACATTATATGAAACTAAAATAGTGTTGTTTTACAAAGAGTTGAATTTGATAGATGCTAACGAAGGTTCATTTGTTTTTTCTAATGAAATTATTAAAGAACTTGATTTAGAAATAAAAGCGCAGGAAGGAGCAATCATTAGGTTGGAAGTAGATGCTAAGAGAGTTAATTCAAGAGTGGTTTCAGGTAGTATTATTACACTTTCAGGAAAAGCTAATAACCAAGATGTAATTGTGAATTCTGGGGGGATTTATAAAGCTCAAGAATGTATAACAGAACAAACAAAGGTTTCAGTAAGCGCTGGAGGTTCTGCTAAAATATATGCAACTGAAATTGCTAAAGCAAAGGTGAAAGCAGGTGGGGTAATTAAAATTTATGGGCATCCAAAATTAGCTGATACCAAGAAAATGCTTGGAGGAAGTATTACTGTGGTGGAGTAGGTGTTAAGTCTATTGCTGTTGTAAAATTTTCGATTTTTTAAAAAAATGCACAAGCTTTAAATATTATTTAGTAGCATAATATTGTGTCTTTTAGGGCTGTGGGCATGAATTTTTCTCTAAGTTTCTAGCTTCAGTTAAGGCTGATGATATCATTCCAGAAGGAATTGCAATAATTCCAAGGCCAATCATTAGAATAAAAAAAGTAAAAATCCTTCCCCCTATGGTAATAGGGACGACATCACCATAGCCAACGGTTGTCAAAGTTACCACGGACCACCAAAGGCTTGAAAAAATGGAAGAAAAGGAGTCTGGTTGCACATCATTTTCAAAATAATATATTCCGACTGCTGAAAGGTAAATTAGGATTAGTGAAACTACACTAAACATGATAAGCTCTTCTTTAATCATCTTGAAAGCAACTGTAAATCTATTTATAGCTTTATTATATCTCACTAATTTAATTAGCCTAAAAAGCCTTAGAAATCTAAGGATTCTTGCTGATCGTAAATCAAATCCAAATGATAAATAAAAAGGTAAAATAGCAAGTAAGTCTATGATCCCATAAAAGCTAAAAATGAATTTGAGTTTTTTCTTTGCGATATAGAGACGAATAATATATTCGATACTAAAAATTATAATGCAAACTAATTCAAAGGTATTTAAGAAGTCTATTGTACTCTGCTCTAAATCTGGAATTGTTTCAGTAGTGAACGCAAGTATAGATAATAAGATAAGAAACTGGATTAGATAGTCAAAATACAAACCTGCTTTTGTCTCACGTGAATCCACAATTTGTTCAATTTTGACTTTCATTATGGCTTTAATAATT
>JAWUYQ010000057.1:0-14199 GCA_034110725.1 Flavobacteriaceae bacterium | reverse complement strand
TGTTTAGCATCCGTATCTTTAAACTTCAATATGATAAGAGATGGTAAAAACAATAAGCTAAATAACAACATCCCAACAAATAATATAATACCAGTACCGGTTAAATGGTGCAATTTATAATACACACCAAACCCTAGTAACAAAACGGAAAGCACACCTGAAATTTGAAGTGTTTTTTTTAGAAAGTCAATACTTTTCGAATTAACTAAACTATCCGTTTCTTGTTGTAATTCTTTTAATTCTTGATTAAAAAACCGAGGTATTATTTTTTCATAATGTGTCTCAAAATTTCCACTTTCAGAAAGTTCTGTTTCAACTAAACAACAAACATGATCTACAATATTTTCTTGCAAGTCTTTTAAAACAATTCCTTTCCTTTTTAAATCGGCTATAATAAAATCAATATGTTCATCGGTAACCTTAAACATTTTCTGCTTTAGTATTTGTCCCTAATAACACTTGCATCGTTTTCATAAATTCCGAAAACTCTGTAACTTTTTCTTCTACAGACACTTTTCCTGACTTTGTTAACGAATAATATTTACGTACTCGTTTACCTATAAAAACTTTTTCCGTAACCAACTCCCCTTTTTTTTCCAAAGCATGTAACGAAGGATAAAGTGCTCCTTCGGTAATTTGAATTTTCCCATCGGTTAATTCCTTTACTCGGTTGGTAATTTCGTATCCATACATTTTACCCTGCTCCTTTAAAAGCTTTAAAATGATCGTTTTTAATGTTCCCTTTATTAATTCTGATGAGTACATATTATTGTATTTTTTTAAATAGAATATCTTTTACAACTCCTCCTGATGCAACTGAAAAACTATTTACTTTATTTTTATCTGATCTATTAAAACTCAACAACATCCTTCTCCCTGTTCCAAACTCATCCTTTTGCCCTGAATATAATTTAATTTTCGTGTTATTAGGATAGGAAAGACACAATTCCCCTTCCTCAATAAACAGACGGTATTTTACATTTAATTCCTCTGAAAAATAGTTACCTACATAGTCCTTAGTATTCACCTTTCCAGCATTAATATAGGATGCTTGTTTGAAATAAAAAGGGGTCCCACCAAAGTAAACAATTAAATCATAAGAACTATCTCCAAATTTATATTTTACACTTTGATTATCAACCCTACAGAAAGTATTCTCATCTAACCGCTTTAAATTTGTAAAAGACTTACCAAAACTACTCTTAGCCTTTAAGGTATTATTTTCACAATGTATTGTCATCCTTAAATCACTATTCAGTTCTTGATAATCTCCTTTAAATTCAATTAATTTTTCCGAATTATACTCAATTTTATTTTCAGTAAACTTCATCTCATCAACTTCCTCTTTCAAAAACAAATCTAATATTTTATACGAAATAGGACTTGGGTTAATTGATTCTAGGTTAGTTAAAATTATCACCGATATTTTTAGACTCGGAACAGTTATTATTTGCGACTGATACCCCGAAGTAAAGCCACTATGATGTATAGTTTCATACCCTTTATAATCATCTACCATAATACCTCGAGCGTAACTCGATATTTCTCCCGTAGTTAATACATCTTTTGTGATTAAAAAATCTATTAAAGCTCTATATTCTCCTTTTGCTTCTGTAAACAAATTAGTCCATTTTACAAGATCCGTAACTGACGACCACAAACTACCAGCACCATGACTCTGCTGTATTCTAGGAAATCTGTAGTATTCATTTTTTGCATCTTTTTTATACCCTACTACTCTATTTTTCACTAACTCTTTTTCATTATCTCTATAAAAGGTCTCGTTCATATTTAAAGGGCTAAATATATTCTTCTTAGCAAAAGTACTAAACTTACCCCCTGTAATTCGTTCAATTATTATTGTCAGTAAATTAAAGTTCGTATTTCCATAAACTACTTTTTCTCCAGGTATATTATTTAGGTTTTGTTGCTTACACGCTAATTTAAATATCGTCTGGTTATCAAAATAATTTTTATGACTATCAAATCCTGACAGCTCCATTAAATAAGTATACCCTCTAATACCACTAGTATGGTTTAATAAATGCCTTATTTTAATTATTTCCCCATAATCAGGGATTTCAGGTAAGAATTTCCGAATATCATCATCTAGTGATATTTTATTTTGATTTACCAATACCCATATACATGATGCAGTAAATTGTTTTGCGATTGATGCAATATCAAACTTACCTCTATTATTATTTAGTATGTCATATTCTAAATTTGCGTAACCAATTCCCTTATTATAAATAATTTGATTATTTTGAACCACTGCTACACTTAGCCCAGGTCCACTTTCATCCACAAAACTAAAGAGTGAATCTATTTCTTTATCAATAGACATACTTTTTTGAGCAAAACATAAGTTTAAAAAAGCACACAAACAGAATGTTATTATTCTTAACATTATTTTTTATTTTTAAAATTAACACTATCTAACTTATTTAATTTCACAACAAACTAGATAGCTATAACTGATGTTAATTATTTTTTATAGCTCCTTTATATTTATCCATAAAGAATGATGGTAGCAATGCAAAATTTAACAATACAAATCCTACAAACATTATAAAACCTCTATATGGCCAATGGAAAAACTCAAACATGGTTCCTATTCCGAAAGAAAAAAAAGTTAAAAATGCGATGATATAAGTTCTCTTTTTCATAATTAATGTGTTTTAAATTAATTTAATTTGTTTATAAACTTCTCTTATGCATAATTCAAATATACATAAGAAAACAATGTATACAAGTTTTTACATAAGAAAATTAGGTATTACTAGTTTAGCAACAGCTTAAAAAAAAAATAAAAAATGAAAATTAATCTATCTGAAGTGACACAGACAGTACATTTGGAAGGTAATTATGATCAAACACATGCAGTACTTTTATTTTATAAATACCTTGATCTAAAAATTTATAATCTTTTATAATTATAGATCTTAAGTCACAATAATCCCCAACACAATCACCAATTTCATTTGCATTTTCATCAAATAATTGCAATGAGAAAGGGGTTTTGTTAATTTGATGTAAAGGAGAAGTAATATATACCTCCAAAGGAATTTCTGAGAATTGAAATCCATGCACATAACTAATATCAAATTGAATAGAATGTAACTGGTTGGGAGATGTATTATTAAAATCTAGCGACAATACATCGGATTGATACCACCTGTTCTTAGGAAAATTTAATTGTGCTGTATGCTTATCTGTACATTGAATACACATCATAAACCAAATAGCAAACATAAGTAGGTAAGGTGATTTTCTTAAGAACAGATGCATCAAATGGGGCTTATTTGCATTTATAACGTAACAAACTATTGTTTAGTATATTAACTATGTTAAAAATTCGAAAAAAGGGTTATTAATAATACTCCAAATCCCGTTTTTAAAACTCAATAGGCACTACTCCGCTATTTTTTGATTTTATTTTCCCAATTCCACGCAGAAAGCATAGCTTCATCTAGAGTTAATTCTGCTTTCCAACCTAAATTAGAAGTTACTTTTTGGGTATCAGCAAATGCTTCAATTATATCTCCTGCTCTTCTTGGAGCAAAACTATAATTTAAAGAAGTATTGGATACTCTTTCAAAAGACTGAATTACTTCTAAAACGGTGCTTCCTTTTCCAGTACCAACATTATACGTTTCGTAATTAGCTGTATTATTGTTATTAATCAATCGCTCAATTGCTACAACATGTGCTTTAGCTAAATCAACTACATGAATATAATCTCTAACACAAGTTCCATCAATTGTTGGATAATCATTACCAAATACAGATAACTCTTTTCTAACCCCTATTCCTGTTTGAGTGATATACGGAACTAAATTTTGAGGAACTCCAATAGGAAGTTCTCCTAATTCAACAGTTGGATGTGCTCCAATTGGATTAAAATAACGTAATGCAATCGATTTTAGCTGTTTAGAAACTTTACACGTATCTTGAATAATTTCTTCTCCAATTTGTTTTGTATTACCATAAGGAGACTCTGCTTTTTTAACGGGTGCATTTTCAGTAATAGGTAGTTCATCAGCTTGCCCATAAACCGTACAAGAACTACTAAAAATGAAATTTGATATTTGATATTTTTCTAAAACCTGTAACACATACACCAAAGTGTTTATATTATTTTCATAATATAGTAATGGATTATCGACACTTTCTCCAACAGCCTTACTAGCAGCAAAATGAATAACGCCTGTAATATCCTGGTGCATTTCAAAAAAAGAAAAAACAGCCGCTTTATCACGTAGTTCCAATTGTTCAAAAAATGGACGAACACCTGTAATGTTTTCAATTCCATCTAAAACAGATATTGTTGAGTTTGATAAGTTATCAATAATAACAACCTCATAACCTTTTTGCTGTAATTCAACAACCGTATGCGAGCCTATAAAACCAAGACCTCCAGTAACTAGTATTTTCATGTGGAAAAGTATAAAATTGGGTAATCAAATAAATATATTCAATTACCCAATCAAATTATTTATGTGCAAATTCTATCACTTTTGAAGTAATGAATTCAATTTGTTCATCATCCAATTCAGTATGCATTGGTAACGATATTACTTCTTTTATTAATTGATTTGTGACAGTAAAATCTGCTTCATTATAACGTTCATCTACATATGCTTTTTGGCTATGCAATGGAATTGGATAATACACACCACAAGGGACTTCATTATCATTTAAAAACTGAGCCAACCCATCTCTATCAACGCCTTTTATTTTTAATGTATATTGGTGAAATACGTGATTCCCATTACGAAAAGGAACTGTAATACAATCTATATTCTCAAAAGCTTTATCATACTTTGAAGCTGCTAATTGACGTGCTGTGTTATAGTTTCCTAAGTTTTTTAGTTTAGCTCTTAATACAGCTGCTTGTACAGAGTCTAAACGAGAGTTTACCCCTACTACATCATGATGATATCTTTTATACATCCCGTGATTTACAATTCCGCGAATTATGTGTGCTAGTTCATCATCATTTGTAAAAATTGCTCCACCATCTCCATAACAACCTAAGTTTTTAGATGGAAAAAATGACGTTGAAGCTACGTGACCTATAGTCCCTGCTTTCTTTGTAGTTCCATCAGCCGAAGTATAATCAGCACCAATAGCTTGGGCATTATCTTCAATAACAAATAAGTTATGCTTTTCTGCTAACTCCATTATTGCATCCATATTAGCACATTGCCCAAATAAATGTACCGGAACAATAGCTTTGGTTTGTGGAGTGATTGCTTTTTCAATTGCGGCAATATCAATATTAAAATCGTTTGGATTAACATCTACTAAAACTGGGGTCAATCCTAATAAGGCAATAACCTCAACTGTTGCAGCAAAAGTAAAATCCGCGGTAATAACCTCATCACCTGGTTTTAAACCAAGTCCCATCATTGCTATTTGTAGCGCATCAGTTCCGTTTGCACATGGTATAACATGCTTCACATCCAAATACGCTTCTAATTCTGATTGAAACCCTTTTACTTCAGGTCCGTTTATATATGCTGTAGAATCTAATACATTTAAAATTGATGCATTAACTTCTTCTTTTATTTTTTCGTATTGACCTTTAAGGTCTACCATTTGAATCTTTTTCATTGTATAAGTTCTTCATGAATTTGATCAAAAATACAAAAAAGGAATCAGTTTTAAATAAAAGAAATGTTATTTAATTACAGCCCAAATCTTGTTGTGATTCACTATCATTATTCGGAAAGCAATTTCCAGACATCACACTTTCTGGAACATATCGCTCCAAGTAATTATCTTGTAATGAGTTTTCAATAAAAAGAGTTAATTGCTCTATCTCTTCTTCGGTTAAACCCAAAGGCACAAAATCCGGATCTAAAATATTATTAGATATTATTCCATTCTGCTTGACTGCTAAATTCTTGTATTTAATCACTTCTTTTATGGAATTAAAAGAAGCTCCATGACCATACGCCCCACTGGTTTTAATATTATATAATTGTGGTACTTTAAATTTGTAATCATCCATAGGGTTTTGTGTAAAACCACCCCTTCCTTTACGGGTAATATCATCTACAGGATTCCCCAACATATCACCGCCAAATAAATCATTCATTCCAATAGCAGAGAATTTCATCGAAGCCAACGAAGGTCCATTGTGACATTGATAACATTTTGCTTTATCAAAAAACAACATAGCTCCTTTTTTTTCATCATCAGACATTGCATTTAAATTCCCATTTAGCCATTCTTGAAACGGAGCTTTATTAGCTAATAAGGTACGTTCATAAGCTGCTATTGCTAGTCCCGTATTCTTTATTGTGTATCGTTCCTCAACTGGATCTTGACTAAAAGCTGAATCAAAATATTCTTTATAATTTAAACTATTTACCAGCCCTTCATCCATTCCCATTCTATGAACAGTTAAACCAGCAATAGCCTGAGTTTCTAATCCTTCAAACCCTAAGGAATTACTCTCTTTTGGAGTTCCAACAGTCCATTGCGATTCTGTTCCTTCATTCATCCCTGTTGCTCCAAACTGCCCGTTCCACAACATTATTTTTTGATAGGCTGTATTTAAAACCGTTGGCGATTTTATCGGCTGTACATCTACGTTTGCATTAGAATAACTTTGATGTAAAACTCTAGCTTCTCCCAACATTCCAAAGCCAAATCCCCCATCACCAATTCCTTGTCTTTTCCCTGATTGAAAATCAGCATCAGAATGATGACAACTCGCACAGGAGTAGGTACCCATTCCGTCTGAGTGACTCGCATTTACAGCCAATGCTGTTTCGTGAAATAACATTTTACCCAAATAAACTTTCTCCGTTGATAAAGGATTATTAATATCTTGTGGGATATTCAAAAAATCATCGCTATCTGGCAATTTATAATAATGAGACCCAATGTTATCTGAAGCTCTGAAGAGTGCTATTTCTAATGCTCTATCCAATTCTGATAATGGCTCGTAATTAGTGTCATCATTATTACAAGACCAAAAAACAATTCCTAAAAGGAGTACTAAACATTTTTCTTTCATAATTATTATAGAATATTATTTTATGTAGGAAATTCAGAAAAGAAAATAGGCTATTTAAATTTAAACAAATTATAACTACCAATGAAATAAAAACATGTAAATATTTTATATCCATATCCTATAATAAATTTAAGAAATGTATTTTAGCTTTAGAATAATCAATGTCCTCGATACAAGTACACGAAGCATAGATTTAAACTAATATTTCATTCGAAGAAAGTCTCGAGAAATTTAAAACCCACTATTTAGGATTAAACACACTTATATCTTGTTATTTTTTTATAATATACTAACACACATTACTAGTTTCTTTTTAAAAGGAATTGCTTTATTTAATCCGAAAATCAAACTATTTGTTGATGGAAGAAAAACTGTTTTTGAAGCTTTAAAAAACTCTATTTCAAAAACAGATAAAGTCATATGGATTCATTGTGCCTCTTTAGGAGAATTTGAGCAAGGATTACCCATTATAAAAGAACTAAAAAAGCAATATACAACTCATAAAATAGCAGTTAGTTTTTTCTCTCCTTCTGGCTATGAAGTTAAAAAAAATAGCCCACATGCTGATGTGATTACATACTTGCCTTTAGATACTAAAACCAATGCCAAGCGTTTTTTAAATAGCCTACATCCAGATATAGCAATTTTCATTAAATATGAGTTTTGGCCAAATTATTTAAATGAATTAAAAAAACGAAATATTAAAACGGTATTAGTTTCTGGTATTTTTAGAGAAAATCAAATATTCTTTAAATCTTTTGGAAAAGGAATGAGAAAATCACTACATACATTTGATCATTTTTTTGTTCAAAATAAAAGTTCTCAAGAACTACTAAATTCTATAAATTTCACAAATGTAACTGTATCAGGCGATACCCGTTTTGATAGAGTTTCGGAAATTGTAACTAGAGATAATCAATTAAAATTTATTGAACAATTTAAACAGGATAAAATCACTATCGTTTACGGAAGTTCATGGAGTGATGATGAGGCTATTTATTTGGATGACTTAAATAACTCAGAAAACACAAAACATATTATTGCACCTCACGATATTAAACCAAATAAAATATCAAAATTAAAAAGTCTTATAACTAAAGCTGTAATTTTATATTCTGAAATTGAAGGTGAAAACTTAGCAGATTATGATGTATTAATTATTGACACAATTGGTTTACTTACTAAAATTTATAGTTATGCTGACATTGCTTATGTTGGCGGAGGATTCAAAACTGGACTTCATAACACTTTAGAACCAGCAGTATTTGGAATACCTGTTGTAATTGGTCCTGAATACCAAAAATTTCAAGAAGCTACTGATTTAGTCTCACTTAAAGGAATTTTATCTGTTTCAAACAAAGAATCTTATCAAAACATTATGCTAAAACTTATAACCTCATCTTCATTTAGATTAACTACTGGAGAAATAAATAGTAGTTATATTAAAACTAATTCAGGAGCTACAACTAATGTTGTAAAGCATTTAAATCCTTAATAAAAAAGGCTCAAAAACTAATGTTTTTGAGCCTTCAATCATCCGTAAAGGATATTCAACATTGGACTATTCAATTATAATTTTTCAAAATTTACATGTTGCATATCTCCATTAAGGTTATTACTTAATCCTGATAATGAGATATTTAAACCAGATAAAGAATTCACATCCCATTCATTATGAAACATTCGTAAAGGCTCATCTTTTGTGGGTATTAATATTTGTAATTCTCTTTTAGAATTTAATACACTCCAAGAACCTTCAATCGTGAATGATTCTGATTCATTTGTAATCAATAACTCATTGTTTTCTTTAAACTCAAATACAAATCCACTTAAGTTTTCCGTAGAATCACTTGAGTTTTTTTCAAGGTGAACAACTTCCCATCTCCCTACAACATCATCTTCTGTAATTGAAGCCAACATTACCGCTTCATCATCATTACTACATGATAAAAATAAAAAACTGGCAATAAATAACAAAAAAACTTTTTTCATAACATAACTATTTTACTATTAATCATTTAGCTATGTTTTCCTGGAGACTTCAAATATATATAAAAAAAATCATTTCACAACAAAAAATTGACGTTTCACAACAAAAAAAATCTGTAATTCGTTGATATTCAATTTTTAACGATTAAACACCGAGTAAAGAATCATCTCACTAACATTCGTTTAATTTCATTCAACTTCATTAAAGCTTCAATAGGCGTAAGTGTATCAATATCTGTACGGATAATTTCTTCTTTTAACTCTGAAAGCAATGGATCATCTAAATTAAAAAAGCTCAATTGCATTTCATCCTGCACCGCATTTAAATTATCCGTAAGCTCCTCGGAGGAATGAGATTTTTCTAACTTCTTTAATATTTTATTCGCTTTTGTAATTACTTGTTGTGGCATTCCTGCCATTTTTGCCACATGAATTCCAAAACTATGATGACTCCCTCCTGTCACTAATTTTCGCAAAAACAACACATCATTTTTAGTTTCCTTTACTGATACATTAAAGTTTTTAATACGTGTAAAGGTTTCTGTCATTTCGTTCAACTCATGATAATGAGTTGCAAATAATGTTTTTGCTTTTGAAGGATGCTCATGTAAATATTCTGAAATTGCCCAAGCTATAGAAACACCGTCATATGTACTAGTACCACGCCCAATCTCATCTAATAACACCAAACTCCTATCAGATAGATTATTTAAAATAGATGCAGTTTCATTCATTTCTACCATAAAGGGTGACTCCCCCATAGAAATATTATCACTAGCTCCTACACGTGTAAATATTTTATCTACTAAACCTATGTGAGCGCTATCGGCTGGAACAAAACTTCCCATTTGTGCTAACAATACTATTAAGGCTGTTTGACGTAAAATAGCCGATTTACCAGACATATTTGGTCCAGTAATCATAATCATTTGCTGCGTGTCTTTATCTAAATACACATCGTTGGCAATATAAGTGTCGCCAATAGGCAATTGTTTTTCAATTACTGGGTGGCGTCCATTTTTTATATCTAACACATAGGATTCATCAATAACTGGTAACACATAATTATTCGTTTTTGCTAAATCTGTGTATGAACATAAACAATCTAACTGTGCTATTAAATTTGCATTTTGCTGTACCGATTGTATATAATTAGAAATCCATTGGACCAAATCAGCGAATAATTGTTGCTCTAAAGCTCCAATTTTTTCCTCAGCGCCTAATATTTTTACTTCGTATTCTTTTAACTCTTCAGTTATATAACGTTCCGCATTTACTAAAGTTTGTTTTCTAGTCCATGATGCTGGAACTTTATCCTTATGTGTGTTTCGGACCTCTATATAATACCCGAATACATTATTAGACGCTATTTTTAAAGAAGAGATTCCTGTTGCCTCAGTTTCTCGTTTTAACATTTTCGCTAAGTAATCTTTACCCGAATATGCCAGACTTCTATATTCATCTAGCTCATCAGAAAAACCTGCTGCAATAGCGTTCCCTTTAATAATATTTACTGGTGCTTCTTCATTAAGTGTCTCAATTATTTTACCACGTAACAATTCACATCCATGTAAATTATCTCCTATTACTTTTAAGGCATCATTTTTACTAGAGCTCGTTAATGTTTTTATAGGAACAATTGCTTCTAAGGAATTTTTAAGCTGAATAACTTCTCGTGGACTTATTTTATGAGTTGCTACTTTAGAAATTAAACGTTCTAGATCACCTATCTGTTTACTATTATCCTGAATAATATCAAACGACCTAGTGTCTTCTAATAAATATGAAACTACCTGGTGTCGTTGTTGAATTTTCTGCTTATTTTTCAATGGTAATGCCAACCATCGTTTTAACATTCGTCCGCCCATTGGCGATACCGTTTTATCAATAACATCTAATAAAGTTACTGCGTTTACCGATAGTGAACCATACAATTCTAAATTACGAACCGTAAAACGATCCATCCACACATATTCATCTTCCGCAATACGGTTAATCCTGGTTATGTGTTCTAGTTTATTATGCTGTGTTTCGGACAGGTAGTACAAAATAGCTCCTGACGCTACAATTCCTTCTTCTAACTGAGTAACTCCAAAACCTTTTAAAGAGCTTGTTTTAAAATGATTGGTTAAAATTTCGTTAGCATAATCATGTTTATAAATCCAATCTTCTAAATAAAACGAATGGTAGCCAGCCCCAAAAGCATCTTTAAATACTTGTTTTTTATTTTTAGGAACTAAAACTTCACTGGGATTAAAGTTTTGTAACAGTTTATCTATATATTCTTGGTTTCCTTCGGATACTAAAAACTCACCTGTAGAGACATCTAAAAAAGCAACTCCAATGTTTTTCTTACCAAATTGTAAAGCACATAAAAAGTTATTCGTTTTAGATTGTAACACTTCATCGTTTAAAGCTACACCTGGAGTAACTAATTCAGTAACCCCACGCTTAACAATAGTTTTGGTTTGTTTAGGGTCTTCTAATTGATCACAAATAGCAACACGCAACCCTGCTTTTACTAATTTTGGTAAATACGTATTTATAGAATGATGAGGGAACCCAGCTAATTCTAGCTTATCACCACCATTATTTCTATAGGTTAAAGTTATTCCTAAAATTTGCGCACTTTTTATGGCATCTTCACCAAAAGTTTCATAAAAATCACCAACACGAAACAACAACATTGCATCAGGATATTTAGTCTTAATGGTATTGTATTGTTGCATTAACGGGGTTACTTTTTTCTCTTTTACTGCTTTTTTTGCCAATGTGATTTATTTTAAATTATACGTATAAGTATTGTATCCTTAAAATTGTGTTGAAGAAAACAATACGATTAATTTACGTTTTAAGTACCTAAACTTAAGATACTCACTATTACGATGCGAATTTAATTAAATTACTATAACTTTTTATATTCTTTAGATATTTAGTATTTTTGGGAACCAAGATTTTTTTTGGCACAAATATTGAAACACATTTATCAAAATTAAATTAATTTAAATTATCATGAAAAAACTAATAACATTCGTATTTGCAATCGCTTTATTCACAGGAGCTACAGTTAATGCTCAAGAAGGTGCAAAAATAGAATTTGACCAAGAAGTAATTGATTATGGAGAAGTTGAATATGCTTCAAACGGAGAACGTGAATTTATAATTAAAAACATAGGAGATGCTCCATTAGTAATTACACGCACTAAAGGATCTTGTGGTTGTACAGTACCTACAAAGCCTTCTGAACCAATTTTACCTGGTGAAACTGGAATTATGAAAGTAAAATATGATACAAAAAGAGCAAACCAACCTTTTTCTAAAAGTATTACTGTAACTTCAAATGCTGTAAACTTCCCAACTAAAATTGTAAAAATTAAAGGGAAAGTATTAGCAAATCCTGGTGCTAAAAAAGTATCATTAAAGAAGCCAGTTAAACCAGCTGTGGCTGTAAAATAAAGTATACTTTATTTATAATATTTAAAAGCACTCACCTGAGTGCTTTTTTTTGTGATATATTTTATTGATTTTTGTAAGCATTAAAACAATATATTTTGAGAAAGTTAAAGAACAGCGAGCTAAACAGAAAATCAGTAACTGAATTTAAAGAGGCTAGCAAAACACCTATTATTGTTATTTTAGACAATATCCGCAGTAGTAATAATGTTGGATCTGTTTTTCGTTCTAGCGATGCATTTTTAATTGAAAAAATATATTTGTGTGGTATAACTGCTACTCCTCCTAATAAAGATATTCAACGTACTGCTCTTGGCGCTACAGATTCTGTAAACTGGGAATATGCAGAAGATACATTAACTGTTATTAAAAAGTTACAAGAAGATGGTGTTTATGTAGCCAGTATTGAACAAGCAGAAAATTCTATACTCCTAAATAATTTTACTCCTCCCAATAATCAAAAAATGGCTATAATTATGGGGAACGAAGTAAAAGGGGTCCAACAAGAGGTTGTATCCAATTCTGACGTGTGTATTGAAATTCCGCAACATGGAACTAAACACTCCTTAAACATTTCAGTAACTTGCGGTGTTGTGCTTTGGGATTTATTAGGTAAGATTAAATAATTAACTTAAAATTTCCTTTAATACTTCCAAATAATCAGATCTATTTTGCACAAAATCTAATTCAGATACATCAATTATTTTTACATTTAAATTTGGCTGGGATTTGATAAATTCTACATAGCCTTTATTTATTTTTTCTAAATAATCGGGTTGAATATTCTGCTCATAATCCCTTCCGCGTTTCATAATGTTTTTTAACAACCTTTCAGTATTCTGATATAAGTACACATAAACATCTGGTTGATGCATGTCTTTATATATTACATTAAAAAACTTACGATACAGCGCAAATTCATCTTCTGGCAAAGTTACTTTCGCAAAGGTTAATGATTTTGATATATGATAATCAGCTACCACAAATTCTTTAAACAAATCATATTGAGATATGTCATCAGATAATTGCTTGTACCTATCTGCTAAAAAACTCATTTCTAAAGGAAATGCAAAACGTGATTGATCTTCATAAAATTTTGGCAAAAAAGCATTATCAGCAAAACGCTCTAAGATAAATTTCGCATTAAAATCCTGAGCTATCATTTTTGCCAATGTCGTTTTACCACTTCCTATATTACCCTCAATTGCAATAAAACTAAACTTTGAAAACATATGAATATTAAACGGATTATCTAATTTATCCGGATACAATATCACCTCACTAGTATCGGGACATGATTCCAATAACTCTTTTATTGTTGTGTTGAGCTTCGGGTGTTTATAATCCGACGCTATATCAGATAGTGGTTTTAACACAAACCTTCTCTCCGTTAATGCTATATGTGGTACTTGTAAGTTTTTATTATCAATTATTTCATTCTCATAAAAAAGAATGTCAATATCAATAATCCTAGCCTGATAAGAATCCGCTATCTTATCCTTTCTTCCAAAAGATTTCTCAATCCTTTTAAATACTGCTAGAAGATCTTCCGGAGACAAACTAGAAGTTAATCCAACACAACAGTTTAAGAAATCTTCCGACTCAAAACCCCATGAACTTGTTTCATATATAGGGGATATCGTAAGAATACTCCCTACTTCTTCATGCAATGCATCAATAGCCTTTTGCAAATTTTGCAATCGATTACCCTCATTGGTTCCTAA
>JAWUYQ010000056.1:0-7495 GCA_034110725.1 Flavobacteriaceae bacterium | reverse complement strand
TTTTCAACTAATAAATCAGTTCTTTGCGTTAGTGTAGTAGAAGAATCACTAGCAATGTTTAATTGTACGTTATCATATTGCTGATTGAATTTATCAATATAAGATTTGACATCTCCTGCGGTAACAATTAAATCTTCACTATTGGTATTACGAACACTGATATTAATCGCTTTTTTATCATTATAATATACTCTATCTGGGTTTTCAGACCAAGTATCTTTTACATCTGCAACATCTTTTAACCTAATGATGTTTCCATTTGTTTCTGCTCTAACAATAAGGTTATGGAGTTCATCACCATAATAAGCTCTATTATTAGCTCTAATTAGGTAATCTTCTTCGCTGGTTTTAATATTTCCACCAGTAATTAAGATATTGGTTTTGCTTACGGCATTAGCAACATCTTGAAAGGATAAATTGAAGGCTCTTAAATCATTTTCACGAACAGAAATAGCAATTTCTTGGTCTGGAAAACCAGAAATAGAAACCTGTGAAATTCCTTCAATTCCTCGAAGCTCGTTTTCAACTTCTCGAGCGTATTGCTTTAAAGTTGTTAAAGGAATATTATCACCACTTAGGGTAAAACTAATAGTTTGTCTAGTTGTTTCAACTTTTGCAATAACTGGTGGTTCCATTCCACTAGGGAAGGAGGGGACACGGTCAACAGCATTTTTAACATCGGCTAAAACAACATCTATATTTTTACCTTTTATTGTTTCAACACTAATAGTAGCAGCATTTTCTTGTGATACTGAGGTAACACGATCTACACCAACAATACCTTTTAAGTTGTCTTCAATTTTTAACACAACCCCTTCTTCCATTTCAGCTGGTGAAGCCCCTGGATATATTAGGTTAATGCGTATTAATTTTGATTCTGTTAAAGGGAAAAAAGAGGATTTTATAGACTTCGCGCCAATTGAACCAAATATTATAAATGCAAATATTAATATATTAACAGCTACTGGAAACTTTATAAAATAACTTATAATCTTTTTCATAGTCTATTTCTTTTCTTCAAATATTTTCACGAGCATACCTTGATATGCACCAGGTGTAGGTTTAGCTAGAATTAGAGTGCTATTTTTAACCCCTTTAACAACTACCTTATCTGCTGAAAAATATACTAGATTAACATCTATCAAATCTAAAATTGAATCTCTTACCACAAATAACTGATTGTTATTAACTAATAATTTCCTAGAAACCTCAATAGCATTATTTTCGTTTCTTGCAGTTAAATTAGCCTCTAAGTATGTACCCTCTCTTAAATCCTTATGAGACACTTCTATAAAAGCTTTAATGGTTTGTGAAGCTGCATCAACTTTGCCGTTTATTCTAATTACTTCACCTATATAAGATTTTGTTTTTTCAAGATTATTAAGCTTAACTGTGTTTCCTTTATTTAATAAGCTTGCGAATTCAGCATTTATAGATACTTCCATTTCATAAACACTAGGATCAATAAACTCTCCTAATTTTTGTCCAACACGAACTAAAGAACCTGGAGTTACAAGAGCTTCTGTTAAGATTCCATTATAAGGTGCTTTTAAATTGTATTTCCCCAATTTTACCTCAAGATTCTTAACATTATAATACCCAGTAGTTATACCTCTTCCAGAAATAAAATAATTTCCTTTATCGGTATTCATTACTGGTAATTGTGAAGTAGTTTTGTTTATATCGTAGCTAGTAAGATAGTTTTGCCACTTTTGAAATTCATCAGGATAATCTAAACGAATATCAGGCATAATAGCCGTAATGCTGTTATAGAAATTACTCTTTTGTGACTGTAAGTTTGCATAGAACTCATCACTATTAATTCTAATAATACGTTCCCCTTTAGAATAGGAAGCACCTGTTTTAAAGTCTTTATTTGATTGTTTTAATATCCCTTGTACTTCAGCAAACAAATCAATTTTGTGTTTTGCAGTTAAGTTACCGCTTGTGGTTATTACAATGGGTATTTCTTTATTTTCTACCTTATTTACAAAAACTGTTTTTACAATTTTATCAAATTTTGGTTTTGGTTTTTTCTTGTTATTTATTAAATATTGAGCAAGTAATACTGCTCCGACTAATAATATAACACCTAATACAATAGATAATGCTTTTCTCATTTTTAACCAGTTATATAGATTCTATTTTAGAATTGAAATTATGTTGAATTTTTTTTAAAATATTAATTATTTGTGCTTTCTCCTGTTCTGTAACGTCTTGTTCAAGAGTAGACATTACATTTTTTAAAACAGGCCTAATTTTTATAAACGTTTCTTTTCCATATTTTGTTAAATACACGTGTTTTATACGTTTATCGACAACACTCTTTTTACGTATTATATAGCCATTTCCTTCCATATTTGTAAGTAATCTAGTTAATGACGACTTATTTCTTAAGGTTATAAAAGCTAGTTCATTTTGGTTCATACCATCTTGATCATGTAATCGTTTTAAAACAATAACTTGTTCTTTTGTAAGTCCTAAATTATGTTCATTTAATGATTCCTGCAAAAAATAGTCTACCAATTTCACAGTCTTACCAAGCCAAGGGCCAATAGAATTTTCAAAATCAATATTTATTTCTTTTTTAGACATGGTACAAAAGTACATATAATTTTAATAGTTGTATATGCAACTATTAAAATTTAAAGAAAGTTTAACAGGTAAGTACTATTTGTAAACTGTGGTTTTTAATATGACTATAGTGAAGAATTGTAAATTCATTTGGATTAGATACTCTTACAAGAATAAAAGAAATGAATTAATTCATAAACAGGTCCTTAAGAAAGTAACGTTCGTTCGAGTAAATTACAATGCAATAAGTGAGTAAAGGTTGGCTTAGTTATAATATTTTTAACTTAAGAGTTAATTAAGTAAATCATTTTTAAAAATCAATGAAAATGTGGTGTGTTTTCTTGGATCAGAGCTTACCAGTAGATTACCACCATGTTTTTTTAATATGTTTTTAGATAAACTTAAACCAATACCTGATCCATTTTTTTTAGTGGTGTAAAAAGGAATAAAAATCTGATTCATAATTTTCTCTTCGATTCCTTTACCATTATCGGTTATCATAATTATTGTTTTATCAGAATCTATAACGCAATTTATGGTAACAGTCGGGTTTTCCATTCCTTCTAAAGCATGTATGCTATTATTAATTAGATTAATCAACACTTGTTCAATCAGTTTACTATCGGCTAAAATGGTTGCATTGTTTGGTATATGAGATAATTTCAATGTAATACCAGCTTCTTCAATAACAGGTTTCATTAACAATTCAATAGAGAATAAAAATTTCTTGAGATTAATTTTACTCAATGACGGAATAGGGACATTGGATATGGTTCTATAGTCTTTAACAAAGTCTAACAAACCATCAGACCTTTTTTTAATGGTTGTAACCGCCATATTAATGTCCTGAATGTCTTCCTTCTCCAATTTATCAATACTTAAGAGTGTTCCATTTTCATCTTCAGTGATTGACTTTACTGTAGAGGCTAATGAACTAACAGGAGTAAAGGAGTTCAGCATTTCATGGGCTAAAACACGTATAACATTATGCCAAGCTTCAATTTCTTTCTGTTCAATTTCTGAACGAATATCTTGAAATGTAATAATAAGATATGTTTTACCTAGCAGTTGGATTTCAATTGTTTCTAAGGATAATTGCTTCTTTTCAGTATCATCTCCAAAATCTACTAAAGTCTTACCACCATTAGCAGTTTTTTTTATTTCACTAACTAACCAAGGTACATTGTTTGCAAAACGGTGCCAATATTTGTGTTGTGGCTGCTGCAGAATGTCGCAAGCCGCCTTATTTAAAAACAGTATTTCTTCATTAGATTCAGTACTAAATAAATCATCTTTTTTAAATGAAATAATTCCTAAATTAACATGTTCTAAGATGTGTTTAAAATATTTATATTGTGCTTCTTTCTCTATTTTATTTCTTTTAAAGGTTTTAATAATCAGGTTAAAATCATCAAATAACTTCGCAAAAGAATCTCCTTTTTTTGATGGAGAAAAATACACAGAATAATCTTCGTTTTTTAAGGCATCAAGAAACCTAACCAAAGAGTAATTGGTATTATTAACATATCGAATTAAAAAGAATACTTGAAGAAAGATCATAAAACCAATACCAATGCTATTAAACCACAAATTGTTTAGCAACAAATACGAAAACAGTACACAACTAGCAAGTATGGATATAATGCGTATGGTTACTTGTAATGTGAAACGTTTTATCAAAATACGAGTGTTTATAAATTAAATTTTTCTAATCTTCTATACAGTGCTGCACGAGTTAATCCTAACTCTTTAGCAGCTTTGGAAATGTTACCTTCATGCTTGTTAATGGCTTTTTGTACCAAAAATTTTTCTATTTCTTGTAAGTTTAAATTATCAAATATATCACCTAAGGCATTTTTCTCTTTTGGAATGATAGTAAGATTAAAATCGGAAGGTTTAATTTCATTACTATCAGCCATAATCACACCTCTTTCAAGCGTATGTTGAATTTCTCTAACATTCCCTGGCCAATTATGAGATTGCAGCGCTTTCATAGCTTCATTAGTTATCTTTAAATGAGACTTCTGATATTTTACTGAATAAATATACAAGTAATGATTTATAAAATCAACAATATCGTCAGGTCTATCTCTTAATGGGGGGATGGTGATTTCTACAGTATTAATTCTAAACAATAAATCTTGCCTGAACTTTCCATCAGCTACCCATTTGTGAATAGGGGCATTAGTAGCAAACAATAGTCTTGCATTAAATGTTCTTTCAATACCTTCACCCAAACGGGATACTTTTCTATCTTGTAATACCGTCAATAATTTTGATTGTAAGTTTACCGGTAGGTTGCCAATTTCATCTAAAAAGAGTGTTCCATCCTGCGCCATTTCAAAGCGTCCGGGTTTATCTTCATGTGCATCTGTAAAAGCACCTTTTTTATGACCAAAAAGCTCACTTTCAAAGAGACTTTCAGATAAAGAACCTAAATCAACATGGATAAAAGGCCCGTCTTTTTGTAATGAGTTTTTATGAATTTCCCTAGCCAAGTGCTGCTTCCCTGTACCATTTTCGCCTAAAACAATAACGTTTGCATCTGTTGTACTAACCTTAGTAATTGTATTCATAACAGCTTGCATTTCTTTGGAATTTCCTATAATTGGCCCAAACTTTTGTTCGTTACTTTTTAGTAAGGAGTCATTTGTATGTTTTAAAATAGAAATTTTATGATTCGACCTGCTTAATGTTAAGCCTGCATGAACAGTAGCCAATAGTTTCTCATTGGTCCAAGGTTTTAAAATAAAATCAAAAGCGCCTAATTTTATGGCATTTACCGCTAATTCAACTTCTCCATAAGCTGTCATTAAAATCACCACCATTTTAGGGTTTATACTTAAAATATGTTTTAGCCAATAAAGTCCTTCCTTACCATCATTAAAACCAATGCGATAATTCATATCTAATACAATAACATCTATTTGTTCTTTAGATATTATTTGATTTATTTCTTTAGGGTTGTTTCTGGTAATTATAGTATTGTAATGTTTTTTTAATACCAATTTTGCCGATAACAAAATATCTTCATCATCATCAATAATTAAAATTGAAGCGTCAGTTATTGTCATTTTAGGGAAGTTTTTTTAATTTTTACTAATATACAAAATGTTCAATAACGAACAATAGAATGTTCGAAAATGAACACTAATCAATTTCTGGAAAAAAGATAACCCCTTTGTTTACAGTAGGTTAGGTGTTTTCTGTTTTCTGGCATATACATTGCCTTTAGGTAAATGAATAAAAATAACATCATCAAATCAATTAAAACGAACAATTATGGTAACGAAAACAATTAATCAATTAGGAGGGGGAAGAAAGCATCATAAATCAATGTTTTTTATCAATAGTAAAAAAATAAAACCTTCTGAATTTACAGAGAATTCTATAACATTTAAAGCCTAAAGTTATGACTTTAATAGTACTAAGAACGACATGTTTTCTACTTGAGAAAATAATAGGGAACTTGTTTTAAAGTATACATATAATTGAAAATATAAATTTTTAGAATAAAACAGATTGGAATGGATAAACGAATTGAGAAAAAAAAATGGAATACTACTAAGAAACTCTATGTAATTGGTGCTTTAGTTCTTGTTTTGCTTTTAGCTTTTGGAATAAATGCTATAAATAAAAATATTTATAAAGTAGATGCTTCTAGAATAACTGTTAAGAAAGTTACTGAAGGAGATTTTCAAGATGTCATATTAATTGATGGAGACGTATTACCAGTAAATTTAGTACTGGTAAATACTGCTGAAGGTGGTACCGTAGAAGAAATATTCATTGAAGATGGTGTGTTAGTAGAAAAAGGGACAGCACTTGTAAAATTAAATAATTCAACTGCTACGTTGAATTACATGAATCAAGAAACTGCCATTATTGAGCAAATAAATAATTTAAGAAGTTTCAAATTATCTTTAGAGAAGGATCAAAGAGATCTTTCTGAATCTTTAATTGATAGTGAGAATAGTTTAGCAGATGTTCAAAGAGCTTATAAAATAGATTCAGTATTATTTGCAAAAGACATTATCGCCAGAAATAACTATACCAATACAAAAGAGTCCTATAAATATCAGCAAAAAAAACGCGATTTTATGGATAAGAATGTGAGTAAAAGTAAACAGAATAACCAAACCCAATTGCAACAAATTAACACCTCATTATCTTTAATGCAACGTAACTTAGAGTTTATCCATGAAAGTTTGGATAAAATGTTAGTTCGTGCCCCAGTTTCTGGTATGCTATCTTCTTTTAACCCTGTTATTGGTGAATCGTATTTAAATAATCAAACAGTAGCTAAAATTGATGTGCAATCTGGATTTAAAATTAAAGGACAAGTAGATGAGTATTATTTAAGTATGGTAAAACCAGGACAATTAGCACGTTTTTCTTTTGATGGGAAACAAATTGATCTAAAAGTTAAAAAAGTACTATCTGAAGTAATAAATAGGCGTTTTGAAATAGAATTAGTGTTTGTAAATGACCCTCCAAAATCTATTACAAATGGTCAATCATTACAAGTACGTTTAGAACTTTCAAAAGCTCAAAAATCATTATTAATACCTAGAGGGAGTTACTTTCAATCTTCAGGAGGACAATTTGTGTATGTATTAAATAGTCAAGGTGAAGCATTTAAACGATATATAAAACTAGGAAGTCAAAACCCGAGTTATTACCAAGTTCTAGATGGCTTAGATGCTGGAGAGACTATCATTACCTCATCGTATGATGAGTTTAAAAATTATGAATCAATCAAATTAAATAATTAAATCAATCAAATCATGATCAAATTAAACGAATTAACAAAAGTGTACCGAACAGACGAAATTGAATCAACAGCGTTAAATACTGTTTCGTTTGAAATTAATAAAGGAGAATTTGTTTCCATAATGGGGCCATCTGGTTGTGGTAAATC
>JAWUYQ010000055.1:0-12489 GCA_034110725.1 Flavobacteriaceae bacterium | reverse complement strand
ATACCGGATCACCAGTAACATCTTTATTTCCTAAGCCAAATCCTTCATACAATACTTTTGCATCTTTAATTATTGCATGCTCTCGAAAAGTTTCCATCCACACTACATCGTAATCCTCTGGTGATTCAGGCATCAAAACTGCCTTTACAATCACAAAATAATACTGAGCATTTTTATCAATACAAACGTATTGCGGATTTCTTTTCAATTGACTATTAATTGCCACGAATTCATACCCTTGCTCCTCAAGATCTTTACCAACAATATTCATTGCTAAATTATGCAGTTCCTGTTTATTTAGTGGTTTTGACATTTGATCTTAAATTTAAATAATAAAAATAATAGTTTATTGTACAGTATATTGCTTAGCATCAACTTCAGTCAATCTAAAATAACCATATGGAGTGTTTGTTGCATCAGTTATATTAACACAATTTCCATTAACAGGAGCTGGTGTTGAACTAAATGGGCCTTGACCATCTGTTTGCTGTAACAGAAGAGACATATAATTATAGTACTGCTTAGATATCCCGGTAAGCTCGATATTAACTTCATCCCCTGGATTCAATGCATCTAAATCACTATCTTCATCATCCTTCTCAAAGAAGATAGTCATTTCATTACCATTTGTAAATTCATCTCTTAGTGTTATAAAATAAGGGATTACATCTGTTGTTTGTTGAAATTTAATTAGATAGTAATTTTCTTCAAGTGCTGGGTCATTGAAAAATATATTTATTTCTGTTAAAGAATCATTAAAACCACCTGTAATACTCTGGTTAACATTTGATATTGATGCAACAGATTTAAACGTTTCAATTGAAGAATATTGCTCTCCTCCATATGTTACATCTAACTGATACTCTGTATTTAACTCAGGTAAAAAAACATCCGTAGTATACGTACCATCATTATTATCGGTGAAATTAGTAATTGTATTGTTAGCTATATTTAATACTTGAACACTTGCTCCTATAGCAGGAATGTTTTTTTGCGTGGCAAAATATGGTGTTGAGAGTGATAAGTTTATTAACTGTTCGTTTCCCGAAGTACTCTTCTCCCAATTTATACTTGCATCGATAACAAGCTTTGGTGTTTCATTAGGAACTTCTATATCCACTACATCTTCGCATGACAAAAAAAACAAACTAAATATCACTAACAAAAAAATTATTTTAAAAACTCTTCTCATAACTATAAATAGTTTTAAAGCTGAAAATTATAAGTTATAGCTGGAACAACCCCAAATATTGATGTTCTAATTGCCTCATTAAAACCTGTTTTTTCATCCTGCCTAAACGAAATTGATGCCGCGTTTTTTCTGTTGTATAAATTATACACACCAAAAATCCATTCACTTTTCCATTTCCTCCCTTTATTCTTTCTGGGTGTTAAAGTTGCCGAAATATCTAATCGATGGTATGCAGGTAATCTATCAGCATTTCTATCACTATAACTAGCAATTGATATCCCTTGATATTGGTATTGCCCATTTGGATAAGTTACTGGCCTTCCAGTTTGATAAATTGCATTTGCACCAAACTGCCATTTATCGTTTAATTTGTAATTACCGGTTACAGATATATCATGAGGACGATCAAAACTTGTATTATACCATTCTCCTTTATTAATCCCAAATCCTCCAGCATTACCTCCTTTAGTCTGTTGCTCTGATTTTGATAATGTATATGCAATCCAACCAGTTAATTTTCCTATATTTTTTTGAAGTTGCAATTCTAAACCATAAGCTCTCATTTTTCCATTGAGCAGTTGAGTTTCAATATAGTCCTGAGCTATTAAATCCGAACCATCAATATAATCGAGTCTATTCGCTATATTTTTATAATATGTTTCAGCGGAAAAAGAATAATTACTTTCATTAATATTTTTGAAATAACCTACGGCATACTGATCGGCCAATTGTGGTTTAATAAATTTACCACTAGGAGCCCAAACATCAAGAGGAGTAACAGATGAAGTATTAGAAATTAAATGTAAATATTGAGCCATACGATTATAACTTACTTTTACAGACGCTGTATTACTTAACTGATATGATAATGCCAAACGAGGCTCAAAATTACCGTAATTTTTTATAGATTCATTTTCAGAAAAACTAGTTACACTACTATTTTCAGCACTTTCATATATTTTCAGCTGCTCATTATATGTAACTGGTAGATTATTTGCATAATTAGCGACTTCATCATGCCCTAACCTCATAAAGTAACTATATCTAAGTCCGTAGTTAGCAGTTAACTTTGATGTTATCTTATGGTTTATTGCTGCATATAACCCATTTTCTAAAGCATGTTTGTTTTGTAATTTCCTGTAATTGATACTTGATTCGGAAGAAGACGGAAGTACCTCTCCAGGATTAAACTTATAATAAATACCACTTAATCCATAGTTCAAAGTTATTTTATTTGACAGATAATGTTTTAAGTCATATTTAAAATTATAATTCTTAATATCAGATTTCCAATCAAGTTTTATAAATCCTAGACCTAAATTGTAATCATATTTACTATAAATTAATGATAAATTTGAAAATAATTTATTTGAAAAAATATGATTCCATCTTACATTTAAAGAAGTGTTACCGTAGGTATTGTTAAACGCGTTTTCAAATTTAAATATATCTTGACCAAGGTATCCTGAAAAATAAACTTTATCTTTTTTACTTAAAGAATAACCTGCTTTTAAATTTAAGTCATAGAAATAAGCAGTATTCCCCTTTTGTTCTTCAGAGAAATTTAAAAATAAATGTCCATAAGACGCTCTTCCGGCTAATAAAAAAGCTCCTTTATCCTTCTTGATTGGTCCTTCAGCTAATAACCTACTAGATATGACACCTATACCACCATTTAAATGAAATTTTTTTTGATTTCCGTCTTTCTGCCTAACATCTAACACCGAAGATACCCTTCCCCCGTATTCTGAAGGAATCCCACCTTTATATAATGTAACATCTTTTATTACATCATTATTAAATACCGAGAAAAAACCAAATAAATGTGATGAATTATAAATAATAGCTTCATCAAGTAATACTAAATTTTGATCAGACGCGCCTCCTCTAACATTGAATCCGGCTGTTCCTTCCCCACCATTTGTTACTCCTGGAAGCAATTGAATAGATTTTAATACATCTACCTCCCCTAAAACAACAGGAATTTGCTTAATCGTTTTAGCTTTTAAATTAGCGCTACTCATTTGAGCAGCCTTAATGTTTAAGCGTTCCTTATCTTTGGTCTTGATTACAACCTCGTCTAAAACACCTGTACTTTCTCCTAAACCAAAATTTAGGGACATATCGTCTATTAAGTCTATGCTTTTTACTATTGTTTCATAACCTATGTAACTAAAAACAATATCTTGTTTACCAGATGTAATAGTTAATGAATAAAAACCGTACTGATTAGTTACTGTTCCAATTGAAGTGTTTTTAACATATACGGTCGCTCCTAATAAAGTTTCTCCAGTTTTAACATCAGTAACTACACCACTAATTGTATGTTTCTCTTGAGCTTGTAAACCTAGAGCTATCAATAAAAACTGAATTACTAAAACATACTTCATACAATAATTAATTACTAGTATTTACCTTTCTTTTTATTACGTAAGTTGTACGTTTTATCCCCTCTTGATTTAGGTTTTTTATATTTTGAAGCAATTTCTCTTCTGTAAGAACCACCTTCATTTTCCTTGCTATTCTTTTCACTTTTATCGTGAAAAGCTGGTCCAGGAGCATCTTCATCTGTAGGTTTTGTATGCGGATTATCATGTTCAATACGCTTTGGACGCTCTTCAGGAGTTAAGCGTTCTGAAATTTCTACGTCTTCTGGAAATTCCATTTTTGGAATTTCAAAATTCATTAACTCTTCAATAGCATCTTTATCTTCTTGTTCTTTTGGAGTTGAGAACAATATCGTTTTCCCTTCATGTTCCGCTCTACCTGTTCTACCAATACGATGCATGTAGTTTTCAGCAAAGTTTGGAGTATCAAAGTTTATTACATGAGAAATTTCATCTAAATCTAACCCACGCGCCATAACATCGGTAGCTACTAATATTCTATTTTCTCCTTCATCAAACTGGCGAATAGAACGTATTCTATAATTTTGAGTTTTATTGGAATGTATTACACATACATCTGATCCAAATATTTCTTCAACAGCTTCAAATAGTCTATCAGCACTTTTTTTGTTAGAAACAAAAACTAAGACTTTACTAAAAGTTTGTTTATCACTAATTATATGTGCCAATAAATTTACTTTTGTATAAAAGTTAGGTACATCATAACATTGTTGCTGAATGTTGTCCAATGGGGTACCACTTACAGCAATGGATATTTTTTCTGGAGATCTGAAAAAGTCAGTAATTAAAGCATCTACATCATCAGTCATTGTTGCTGAAAACATAATATTTTGCCTTTTAGAAGGCAATACATCAAATATGTTTAATAATTGAAAACGGAATCCTAAATCAAGCATTACATCAACATCATCAATCACTAATTTTTGAACTGATTTTAATTGAATAGCTCTACTAATAGCCAAATCATATAACCGTCCAGGAGTCGCTACAATAATATCCGTACCTTGGGCTACAGCCATTTTTTGGGTATTAATATTTGCTCCACCATATACTCCTAATACACGAACATTAATATATTCAGCAAGTTTTTCAATCTCTTCAACAACTTGTAATACTAATTCACGTGTAGGGACTAAAACCAATACTCTTGGGTTTACTTGTTTCGTGAATTTTAAATCACGAAGTATAGGCATCATGTAGGCAAAGGTTTTCCCAGTACCAGTTTGTGCTATACCAACAATATCCTTACCTGAACGTACCACATTAAATGCTTCTGCCTGTATAGGTGTTGGATGTTCAAACCCCATATCGTCAATTGCATATTGCAATTGATTAGATAAATTCAATTCTTTAAACGTAATCATTCTTACAAATTTTCTGCAAAGGTACTGTTTCTATATTACAGATTACTTGTTGAGGGCTAAAAACAAGAAAACCGATGCATTTCTGCATCGGTTTTTAGTATTAAAGAAGTTAATCCTTATTGAATCACTATTTTCTTAGTTACACTTTTATTTCCACTACTAAGATTAATCAAATAGACTCCGGAAGCTATAGTACTAAAATCAATTTTTTTAGTAAATATTTCAGAATTATTACTATAAAGATTAGTGTAAACTTTTCTTCCCCTGACATCTAATAACGATACCTGTACCGCTTCATTTGTCTTAAATGAAACCGTTACAATTCCGTTTGATGGATTAGGATACATGTCAAAAGAGATTGGATTATTTTCAGAAATATTCAATGCTTCTCCTGAACAAATTTCCATGCTAAAGTTTAAAAACTCACCTCCATCATCTTTATGTGCATCAGTAGCCTCAAGTACCCAATCTCCATTAAGTCCTTCACCATCAAAAGCAGATAATGCACTCTCTGGTATTGTTATACCACCTACTGCTGGGACAGAAGTACTACAAACTAATACTGAACCTTCATCATCATATATTACATTAATATCATCTGTACCATCATCACACTTGCTGTTAGCTAATAATACCACTTGCGTTCCTGCAGGTGATGTTAATTTTATATCCATGTCACCAGCCCAAATATGATCGATATTAATTGTGACATTAATATCAGTTATAATAGCTGTTGCTGAAACCCCTGAAATAGTTTTCGTAGAAGTTGCAGTAAAAGGATATTGATTAGGGTTTCCACCACTTGGAATAGTAATGTTATTTTGTGTTGAATTATAAGTCAAACAAGTAGGAGTTACCGTAGTAAAGCTATATGTTCCAGAATATACCCCAGTACCACACCTATTTTTAGGAGCTACTCTCCAATAATAAACTGTAGTTACAGCTAATCCTGATAAATCATATGAATTAACAGTTGAATTATAGGTGCTTAGGTTCGCAGTAAACGCAGGGTTTGTAGCCACCTGCACTTCATAATTTTCTACATTTACATCAGCTGGTCCCCAAGCTAATGAAACAGAAGTACCAACACCTGTAACCCCATTACTTGGAAAAGCTAAAGAAGGTGTTGTAAACGTACTATCAAATACCGTAAAATTAATTACCTCAGTTCTTACAACTGAAGCAGAAGTAGCAGTTATTGAAACCGGATACACACCTGGAGTAACCGATGCAGTATTCCCTAACGACATTACTACAGCCTGTGTAGTATTTATGTTATTTACAGAAAAATTTGTTGTTGATCCAGCAGGGTTTCCTGTTGCAGAAAATACTGTGTTTTCAGCAAATCCAGAAAAAACATCATAGGAAATATTAACCACAGGACTTGTTCCTGTACAAATTACCTGATCTTTTTCAGCTACTGGTACAGTTAAAATAAATGTAGGATTTGTTGGCGCAACAATTGAAAAATTTGTATTTGAAATATCATAAAAAATATTATCTGCCGCTTCTACCATTATTCTAGCAGTACTAGTAATGTTGTTAGGAATCGTAATTGACTCTGAACCGTCATTTGGAGTATTAGACAATATAACATAAGGATATGTATAACCACCATCTGTTGATAGTTTAATATTTACATTTTGACAGTTAATTGTTGCATTCGTTGTTGCCCCTACATTCCAAGTTACTGTTTGTGCACTACCAACTTCCCATGAAACTGCCGTATTTGGTGTAGCAACGGTAAATGGAGTAACATTCTCCACATCAACTACCATCAATTCTGAATCAGTTTGTCCAATACCATTCGCAAAACCACTTGCGTTATCCCTTACTACTAAAGCAAAATTCAAAGTTCTAGCCACAGAAGGTGTAACTTCCCATGTTGGAGTTAAATCATTAGCAACAACATCACTTATATTTGGCATATACCTATCTGGAGAAGCTGTAGGTAAAATAGATCTATAAACAGGTCCACTTGTTGCAGTAGCGCTTGGAGCACTAGTACCCATTCCTCCTGGCTCTGGATCATTTTGAGACCAGCCAAAAGTATGTTCCGTTGTTCCGTCAGGATCTGTAGAATTACCTCTTAAAACAAAAGGGGTAGACTTAGGGATATAAAATTTCAACCCTTCAGTTATAGCAATTGGAGGTTGATTTGTTAAAGCCAATTCAGCAGCACAAGAACTACTTGTTCCTGTTTGAATGTTTGTAGTTATATCACGAATGTTCACATAATTAAAATGTGCATCACTATTACCTTGGACATTCGCTGCACAAATACCAGCATACCCCATTATTGAACTTCCACTTCCAGGTTCTACCTCTGTAAAACCATTACCACTAGCACAACCTGAACTTGCTTGCGTATGATATCCATCAAATTGATGTCCCATTTCATGAGCAACATAGTCAATATCAAAAGGGTCACCTGTTGGGTTAGCCCTCCCTGTATGCCCTCTACCTTTAGTATCTCCTAAACCAGAAGCAATACCATCTACACACACACAACCTAAACAACCTGCATTACCTCCTCCTGAAGTATTAAAATTATGCCCAATATCATATAATGACTCATCATTTAAAGTTGTGGTAATAACCTCCTGTGTTTTTGTATTATACTCTCCACTCCACGGATCTGTACCTCCATCATAATAAATTAATTCATCATTTCGAGCTATAAACACTAAAGTTATAGCTAAATCTCTTTCGTAAATTTCATTAACGCGGTTTACTGTAATAGCCATCTGAGCTTGAATATTAGCTTTTTTCTGAGCATCAGTACCAGCTCCATCAAATATAGCTCCATACTCTCCTGAACAAGTTTGCGCCAAACGATACGTTCGTAATTTCTGATCATCTGAATCTACACGAGAAACTGACACATCATTTTCTAATGATTTTAATTTCACTCCTTGATCTGTTAAGCATTCGAAATCCTGATTATCAGCACCTAAAGAATTCCTATCATATACCATATAGGTTTTTCTATCCTCTGTATATGGATCCACATACATAGAATTTCTTTTTCCAGAAAGTGTCATTGTATGTAATCCAAATTGAGTAATACTAAAACGCATTGTTGCTGTTGGATCATCAACACCAACTGCTTTATAGGTTTTAATCATAGGGAACTTCTCCGCTAACCCAGGTTCCATTATTGGAGATTCTGATATTCTGAATCGTTCAAAAATTCCTTCTGGTGTTGGAAATTGAGCTATCACGCTTGATTTTCCTGTGAATTCACCTCTTAAAGGAGCGCCTTCAATTGCTAGTTGAAATTTTTCTAAGTCCAAATCAAACACTTCAAAATGTCCTGGATGGGATGCTCTGCGCACCTTTTGCTCAGTCTCTAATTTTTCTTTTGAATTCTTTTTCCAATAAGAGTTTCTATTTTGAGAAAATAAAAACATCGTACAAAAGGTCATTAACAAAAGCAACAGCTGCTTTTTAGGGTAAATTTTCTTCATTTTTGGTTTTTTTTTGGGTTTGGGTAAAATATAGATTTTGAATATAGGGACTATCTGTAAAAAAAGCCTGTGAAATGAATAGATTTTAGATGAAATGCGTTTATCTTCGGCAAAACACGCGTTTTATATAAACAAAAAAGCCGACACATTACTGTGTCGGCTTTGGCATTATAAAAGTTAATTCTTATTGAATCACAATTTTCTTAACTGCTCTCTTAGATCCACTTTCTATATCTAACATATATACTCCTGACGCTAATGAACTAAAATCTAATGTGGTATTAAATACATCTGAATTATTTGTATGTAACTCAGAATATACATTTCTTCCTCTTATATCGAATAATTTAACTTTTGCATCATCAGTTGTACTTACTGATAAATTAAAAATTCCATTTGATGGGTTTGGAAAGATACTAAATGAATTAAATTGATTTTCAGCAACTCCTAAAACGGCTCCCATTTTACCGAAATAATAAGTTCCATTTATACCTGAGGTAAAAGTAGCCTCCAAAGTTACATGGGATCCAAAAGCACCTAATGTTGCCGCAACAATTTCAGAAGCACCATTATCCTTTATTACAGCTAGTGTGTTTCTACTATTTCCAGTTGCTCCTTCCCATGCTGAAACTTCAGCTTCAGTAAAGTAAAATTTTAACGTTGCATTACCTCCAACTTGAACTGAACTTGGTGTTATTGTATATGTTTTGTCCATTACAAAATTAGCAGCACCTGCTACTTGATACATTTGTGCACCACCGGAAGCTCTAGAAACATTTGTACTTACACAATTGTAATCAACACCGTTATTGTTTGCAATATCAACCATAACATCTCCAGTTACACTATCACTTGAATAAATTGAACCAGCACTTGATAATGGAATTTGATTTGTAGTATTTACAGCTAACTGAACATCCGTTGGTATTGTTGATGTAACGTTTATATCATCAATTGACAACCATTCTTGGTTTGTACAATTCCAATGTCTTAAACCTACGTACACAGTTTGTCCAGCATGTGCTGATAAATCTAAAGTTCTTGTATATGAACTACCAGCATCAGCAGGGTCATTATAAATTTCATTAAATGTTGTAGGAGAAGTTACTAATGTTCCTGTAGCACTAGATGTTGACACATAAACAGAATATTCTTCTAAATCCCATGAAGCAGCTGAAGCTTGAACTTTCCACTCTAACGTTATCGGCGCTACTACTGAAGTTAAATCTATTGAAGGAGATACAGCCCAGTTGTCTGGAGTTAACTCATTCGGAGTTGCAGTTGAACTCCATGATTGAGATGTTATAGCAACAGGATTAGATTGAGGTGTACCTATACTGTACATTCCCCAAGTTAAAGTATCTCCATCGTCATCCGAAAGAGTCCAATCAGAAATATCTTGATCTTCAAAATCATCATAAAAATGAGTTAAAGTAACATTTGTATTACGAGCCAAGTCGTTATCATTAATAGTAATAACCATTTCTTTATCAGCAGCTGTTGTTAAAATAGCATCACCTGCATTTGCATTTAATGTCATTCCTAGCGTTAATGTTTCAACTGATTCAACGAAACCATCATTATGTATTCTTAAAGTAAAAGATTGATTTGCAAATCCAGAAGTAGGGAACGTTAAGTTTCCACCAATAACTTCGTAATCTATCATCTCAGTTACTGATCCTGCCTTTGTAATGGTTACATCAGCTGGTTGAGTTGGAGCTTTTCCAATTTCAACATTAACAGTAATATCTGTAAAATTACAATCTGTACTTTCATTTACACTTAAGATTTCAGTAGTAAAAGCAATAAACGGTGCAGTATCTTGACAACCAATAGAAGTATTTAACTCAACACGTCTTGGAGAATTTGCCATTACCGCATGCACTCTATCTTTTTGATTTTGTGTAAACGTATCCATACAAGCATCTGGAGTATAATCCATATAATTTTCAATCATATCATTTCCAGGGTAAGCTCCTCCTGTACATGAGTTAGTAACCACACAACTATAATTAGGAGTACTTACAGCTGGTGTATCTGCACAATAATCGTTATTAACTGAACAACTCCCTTGAAAAGTGTGATACAATCCTAGCCAATGCCCAACTTCATGTGTCATCGTTCTCCCTAAATTATAAGTACCATTCATAATAAAAGAACCATCATCTTCACCAATATCACCAAAAGCATCATATCCTGCAACAACACCATCAGTAACAGCTGTTTCGGAAACTGCTAGATCTCCAAGACCTGTAGTAGATCTTTCAGGAAATTGTGCATACCCTAACAAACCAGTAAGTCCTGCTGGTAAATCAGCCCCACCTGGCTTAATAGACCACATATTCATATACTTTGTAGGATCCCATTGATTTGTAGCTTTCATGGTTTCTACATCACTTTTCAGTTCCCAGTCATCAACAACACCAGGAGTAGCTGTATTTGTATAAGGAGTTATATTATAACGAATAATTCCAGGTGTTGCTACACCAAATTCATCTTGTTTAGCCAAACAGAAACTAATTTCTAAATCTTCAGCAAGACCTGTAGAATTTGCTCCACCAGGACTTCCAACTAAACGTTGGTAATCTTCATTTAGAACTTGGATTTGAGAAATAGCTTGAGCATCTGAAATATTTTCCCCGACTACGTTTCCTGGAGTATTTTCTGCATCACCATTATGTATAATATGAATTACAACTGGTATATTATATGTTATTGCTTGAAACTTACCAGCTAATCTATCTGCCTTAATTTTAGCTATATGTGGCGCTAAAAATTGTTCAAACTGCGCGCGAGTATGTCTTCTAGGGTGTTTTTGTTGCAAATAAGCTTCATGCTCATCTGTCAAACATCTAGCGTATCCCGTTTTAGCTAACGATTCTTTAGTTGCTTCTGTTAATTCAATTGCTGAACCTGAGTTTTTTGTTTCAGATTTAGTTTTTTGTTGTGCATTTACCGTAAGCGTACCTACTAAAGCAAAAAAGGCAACCACACCTTTAAAAGTAATTTTTTTCATTTTTTTGGGTTTTAATTAATTTGAGAATCCGAATATAGTATTTCTTAGATTAAAATCAAAAAAAACAGGTAAATTTAACCTACTGGCTTAGTAGGTTTTACCACGGTTAAATAAAAAAAGCCGACACATTGCTGTATCGGCTTTTTTTTATATTATATATGATTTAAACTACCCTCCGAAATCATCGAAACGGATATTCTCATCATCAAGACCAAAATCTTCTCCCATTTTCTGAACCGCTTGATTCATTAATGGTGGTCCACAGAAGTATAACTCTAAATCTTCTGGAGATTCATGTTTAGATAAATACTCATCTATTACAACTTGATGAATAAAACCGGTAAAACCATCACCATTTTCATCTTGAACATCATTTTTAATCTTCCAATTATCTGCTTCAGTTGGATCAGATAATGCAATAAAGAATTTAAAATTCGGGAAATCTTTTTCTAAATCTCTAAAGTAATGTATGTAGAATAATTCTGCCTTAGAACGTCCTCCATACCAATACGTTACAGTTCTTCCTGTTTTTAATGTTCTAAATAAATGATACAAGTGAGAACGCATTGGCGCCATACCTGCTCCACCACCTACATATAACATTTCAGCGTCAGATTCATTAATAAAGAATTCTCCATAAGGTCCAGAAATAACACACTTATCACCTTCCTTTAGATTAAAAATATAAGACGATGCTACCCCTGGATTCACATCCATCCATCCACCTTTCTCACGGTCAAAAGGAGGTGTTGCTACACGTACATTAAGCATTATTTTTCTACCTTCAGCAGGGTAAGAAGCCATAGAGTAAGCGCGTTCAACCAATTCGTTATTTTTCATAACTAAAGGCCATAAACCAAACTTCTCCCAATCAGCTTTAAATTTATCAGGCTCCCCTGGGTGATCTTGAGGATGTGCAGAAACATCCATGTCTGAGAACTTTACTTCACATTCTGGAATTTCAATTTGAATATATCCACCTGCTTTGTACCCCATGTCTTGAGGAATTTCTACTACAAACTCTTTAATAAAAGTGGCT
>JAWUYQ010000054.1:0-17137 GCA_034110725.1 Flavobacteriaceae bacterium | reverse complement strand
TTTTATTAACTGTTTTCTTTTCTTTTATAATGCTTATAACATTATTTAATCCTGTTCCGTTGGCTAATGATTTTCCGCCAAATTTTATTATTATAGTACTCATATTATGCTGTGTGTAATCCCACTAGTGGGGTTAATTATTAAGGTGTCCTCATAAGAACAATGGTTAATTCTCTATACTGCAATTGTTTGTAAAGGAGGAGTTGAGTTATGTGTAAACACGTTTTGTAATAATGTTTCTAGTTGTTCAAATTCAATTAAAAAGGCATCATGCCCATGAATTGATTTTATTTCACCGTAGTGAACATTGTTTTTTGTTTTTGATAAGGTTAAAAAGGTGTCCTTGTTTTCCTTAGCTGAGAAAAATAAGTCACTATCAATCCCAATAATGAAAATGTTGGATTTTATTAATGAAGCTACCTCTGAAAAATTACCACGATCTCTCGTGATATCAATGGTGCTTAATAAATGATTCACTAGTTTATAAGAAGTTAATTGAAAACGTTCTTGTAGTTTTTTTCCATGATGGAGTAGCCAACGTTCTATACTAGGGATGTTAGATTCCCTGTTTGTAGCTCGGTTAAATTTTGAACGATAGGATTCTGGAGTTCGATACAAATTCATTGCATGTACTCTAGCATCGTGAACTGGATTTGATGAATTATTTAAAATTAATTCTTGAACTTTTGTGTTTGCTAAAAGCCAATCAGTCGCTTTCCAATCAGTTGCAATTGGTATTAAGTTTTCAATTAATTCAGGATATAAAGCAGCAAGTTCCCATGCAATTCCTCCACCAATAGAACCTCCAACAACTGCATATAGCTTATCAATTTTTAAAAGATCTAAACCAATTTTAAAAATCGCAGCAATATCCCTAGCAGTAAAATCGGTATAACTTTTAATTAAATAATCATCAATGCCATTTCCTGGGATATTAAATGCAATAACAGAATATTTATTCGTGTCAATCAATTTGTTTTTTCCAACAATATCTTTCCACCAACCGTTTTCTCCAGTAATAGTACTGTTTCCTGTTAGCGCATGATTTACTAAAACGACAGGTGCTGTACTAGTTGATCGCCCAAATATTTGATAGCTTAATGATAATGAAATGTATTTTCTACCCTTTTCGGTGGTATAGCTAGGTATTTTTATATGTTGTATTTGTGTTGTACTCATCTGTATCTATGTTGTATTGTAATTAAACGCCCTTCAAATTATTGATATTACCAAGGGATTATTTATTTAGGTAATATCAATTCATAAAGAAATACATACAATTGTTACTTTGTAATAGATATAATTTTTGTGTGCGTACGATACTTTTCATTTTATAAAAAATTGAAAACTATTCAGAAATATGCAGATGTAGGACCGCTTTAGATTTGTAATAAATACAAACTAAAAAATCCACGAAAAGTGGATATATGGTTAAACAAGAAAATGAGTGAGAATTGTTCTTTTAAGAATTTAAAAGAAACTTTTTGCGTTATCTACCCTAAGTTAAAACTTGGTAGAATGTAGCACCTTCTTTACGCAATGTAAAGGGTTGCTAAGGCTTCATCGGGTCTATTCCCTCTGCCTTTCTTGATAACATCTAATAAAAAATGAACGGTTTTATTATGAGGCAAAGATAACAACAGAAAAAGTTACTATCCTAATTTATTTTTCAGAAACAGTAGAAAAAATATTAAATATACAATTTAAAATAATTTTTTTGTTGCCTTGAAACGATCGGAGTTTTTAATAGTTCGCTATCAGAATTTTTATATCTTTGTGTGCTTAACAGCAACAACACAACACGTTATGAAACGTAACAACAGAACCTATGTTTTTGACTTTGATAGCACACTAACTCGTGTAGAAGCCTTAGACATTCTCGCCGAAATAACGCTGGCGAAAAACCCGAAAAAAGACGAAATAATTAAAGAGATTATCGACATTACTAACAAAGGTATTGATGGTGATATTTCATTTACAGAATCTTTAGAACGTCGTATTAAATTATTGAAAGCGTCTAAGTCTGATTTGATAGTTTTAACAGAACGGTTAAAGGATAAAGTATCTAAGTCGATTATTGAAAATAAAGAGTTCTTTGAAAATTATGCAAATGATATTTATGTCATTTCTTGCGGTTTTAAAGAATTTATTGACCCAATAGTAGCGGCATATAATATCCCTGCAGAACGCGTATATGCGAATACTTTTGTTTTTAATGATGAAGATAAAATTATTGGTTTTGATGCTGATAATTCTTTAGCAAAACATAATGGTAAAATAGAGTGTTTAAAGAATTTAGGTTTGCCGGGAGAAGTACAAGTAATAGGAGATGGGTACAGTGATTATGTCATGCGAGAAGCTGGTATAGCAGACAAATTTTTTGCCTATACAGAAAATGTATCTCGTGATAAAGCAACTAGTAATGCGGATCATGTTACGCCTAGTTTAGATGAATTTTTATACCTTAATAAATTGCCTAGAAATATATCCTTTCCGAAACACCGTATTAAAATTCTATTATTAGAAAATGTACATCCTGATGCCTTCGAAAGGTTGTCAAGCGATGGATTTACGGTAGAAACAGTTTCACATAGTTTAAGTGAAGCCGACTTAATTGAAAAAATTAAAGATGTACACGTTTTAGGAATACGTTCTAAAACCCAAGTTACCGAAAAAGTTATTGAAGCTGCTGAAAAGTTAATGGTAGTTGGTGCGTTTTGTATAGGTACAAAACAAATTAACCTTGACGCATGTAAGAAAAATGGTGTTGTAGTATTTAATGCACCTTATAGTAATACTCGTTCTGTAGTTGAGTTGGCTATAGGTCAAATAATTATGTTGATGCGTAGTGTGTTTGCTCGTAGTACTGAGTTACACCAAGGGCAATGGAATAAAACTGCTAAAGGATCTAAAGAGGTGCGAGGGAAGAAGTTGGGAATTGTTGGATATGGTAACATTGGAAAGCAATTATCAATACTTGCGGAAGCTTTAGGAATGCAAGTGTATTACTTTGATATTGAAGATAGGTTAGCATTAGGAAATACTAAAAAATGTAATAGTTTAAAAGAATTATTAAGCACTGTGGATGTCGTTTCATTGCATATTGATGACAATTCAAATAACAAAAATTTTATAGCTGCAGAAGAAATTTGCTGGATGAAAGATGGGGCTGTATTAGTTAATCTTTCTAGAGGTTTTGTAGTTGATATTCAAGCTTTAAAAGAAGCGTTAAACTCAGGAAAACTATCAGGAGCTGCAGTGGATGTTTTTCCAGTTGAACCTAGAGCTAATGGTGTTTTTGAAACAGAATTGAAAGGAATACCTAATGTGATTTTAACACCGCATGTAGGAGGAAGTACTGAGGAAGCTCAACGTGATATAGCTGATTTTGTGCCAAGTAAAATTATGGGGTATATGAATTCAGGAAATACTGTAGATGCAGTAAATTTCCCAAATATTCGTTTACCACGCCAAGAGAACAGTCATCGTTTTTTACATATTCATAAAAACGTACCTGGAATTATGGCCGCTATTAATAAAGTATTGGCTAAATATGATATGAACCTTACTGGGCAATACCTAGCTACGGATTCAAGTGTCGGATACGTAATTGTTGAGGTTGATAAAGAATATAACAATGAAGTGCTACAAGCACTGAAGGATGTAGAACACACTATAAAATTTAGAGTATTGTATTAATAGTATATCCAAAATATAATAAAATATAATAAAATATAAAAAACCTAAGATGCATCTTAGGTTTTTTATTATTTTATGTCTAATTATGAATTACATTTCTTCAGGAGCCAAAGTAACTTCCAATCCTTCTAATTCAGGAGTGATACGAAGTTGGCATCCTAAACGAGAATTATCTTCTACGTTAAAAGCTTCAGCAAGCATTGCTTCTTCGTCATATTCCATTTCAGGTAATTCATGAGTTGAAGTAACGTAACACTGACAAGATGCACACATAGCCATTCCTCCACAAGTTCCTATAGTTCCTTCAGGAACTAATTCAAAACCTTTAATAACTTCCATTAAATTCATAGCCATATCTGTAGGAGCTTCTACTTCATGTAGGTTTCCTTCTCTATCGGTTATTTTTAGTATTACGTCTGACATTCTGTATAATTATTAGTTAGATTAAATTTATCATATAAATGATGTCTAACATTTGAAATTGAATACCTATTATAGGTCTTTAATATTTAATACTTGTTCTTTTTTAGCTATTTTTTTAGAACCATCAAAACCTTCTACACCACCAACAGTAGTATATTTCATAACATACTTTTTACCAGGATTGATACGTTTGTATGCACTTTGACACATTAAAGTTGCTTCATGAAAACCACATAAGATCAATTTTAATTTCCCTGGATACGTATTTACATCACCAATAGCATAAATACCTTCAATATTAGTTTGGTAGTCTAAGGCGTTATTTACTTTAATAGCATTTTTTTCTATTTCTAATCCCCAATCTGCAATTGGACCTAATTTAGGTAACAATCCAAATAAAGGAATAAAACAATCGGTTTCTATGCTAAACTCTCCTTCAGTTTTATGTTTTATAATAAGATTTTCAACTGTAGTATTACCATGAATCTCTTTTACTTCTGATTCGGTTATTAAATTTATTTTACCAATTTTAGCTAATTCAGCAACTTTTTCAACAGAGTCTAAAGCTCCTCTAAAGTCATTTCTTCTATGTACTAAAGTAACTTCCGACGCTACATCTGCTAAAAATATTGACCAATCCAGAGCAGAATCTCCACCTCCAGCAATAACCACCTTTTATCTCTATATACTTCAGGATCCCTAATAATATAAGCAACTCCTTTGTCTTCAAAATCCGCAATATTTGGAATCGGAGGTTTACGAGGTTCAAACGAACCTAGTCCACCTGCAATGGCAACTACTGGGGCTTTGTGTTTGGTTCCCTTATTTGTAGTAACAATAAATGTACCGTCGTCTTGCTTATCAATAGTATCAGCTCTTTATCCTAGAGTAAAACCAGGTTCAAAAGCTTTTATTTGTTCCATTAAGTTATCAACTAAATCACCGGCCAATACTTCCGGAAAAGCAGGAATGTCATAAATTGGTTTCTTAGGGTAAATCTCTGAACATTGTCCGCCAGCTTGAGGTAAAGCATCAATTAAGTGACATTTCAATTTTAACAAACCAGCTTCAAATACAGTAAATAAACCTGTAGGTCCAGCTCCAATGATGATGATATCTGTAGTAATCATGTAATAACCTTTATTTAAGTACTGCAAAAATCCTAAATTTTATAATACTTTAAGATGATTTTAATCATAAATGTGGATATTATAGTCAAATTTTTATAAAAAGGCATTGATTCTAAAAGTGAATTATGTAGTTTTGCACTTGAATTATTATTGTTGAGGAAAGATTTGACTGATTGCGACCTCGTAAAAAAAAGCTAAAGCAGTGTAAACTTCTTTAGGCTTTTTCGTCAAATTTTCTGAAAATCATAATATCGTAATAGGTTTTACGACAAACGAATTAATACAGATTTATCAAATTTATTTTTTGAGAATCAGAAATACAAACAGAATAGTATGGCATATTTATTTACATCTGAATCAGTTTCAGAAGGACACCCAGATAAAGTAGCAGATCAAATTAGTGATGCATTAATTGATAATTTTTTAGCTTTTGATAAAGATTCTAAAGTTGCATGCGAAACATTAGTGACAACTGGACAAGTTGTTTTGGCTGGAGAAGTAAAATCAACTACTTATTTAGATGTTCAAAAAATAGCTAGAGAAACGATTAATAAAATAGGATATACGAAAAGTGAGTATATGTTTGACGGTAATTCATGTGGAGTATTTTCTGCAATTCATGAACAGTCAGATGATATTAATAGAGGTGTAGATAGAGCTACAAAGGAAGAACAAGGAGCAGGAGATCAGGGAATGATGTTTGGTTATGCTACTCGTGAAACTGAAAACTTTATGCCTTTAGCTTTAGATTTATCACATAGGATTTTAAAAGAATTGGCAGTATTACGTAGAGAAAATACTGATATTACTTATTTACGTCCTGATGCAAAAAGTCAGGTTACAATTGAATATTCTGACGATAATACACCGCAACGTATTGATGCAATTGTAGTATCTACTCAGCATGATGATTTTGGTGAAGACGATGAAATGTTAGCTAAGATTAGAAAAGATATAGTTGAAATATTAATTCCAAGAGTAGTTGCTCAATTACCAGCAGAATTACAAGTGTTATTTAATTGTGATATAAAATACCACATTAACCCAACAGGAAAGTTTGTTATTGGTGGGCCTCATGGAGACACAGGGTTAACAGGTCGTAAGATTATTGTTGATACCTACGGAGGTAAAGGAGCTCACGGTGGTGGTGCTTTTTCAGGTAAAGATCCAAGTAAAGTAGATAGAAGTGCTGCATATGCAACACGTCATATTGCTAAAAACTTAGTTGCAGCGGGTGTTTGTGATGAAATTTTAGTACAAGTTTCTTATGCAATTGGAGTAGTAGAACCAATGGGGATTTTTGTTGATACGTATGGTACTTGTCCGTTTAACATGACTGATGGTGAGATTTCTGAAAAAATAGCTAAGATATTTGATATGCGTCCAGCAGCAATTGAAGAGCGTTTAAAATTGCGTAACCCTATTTACCTTGAAACTGCTGCTTACGGACATATGGGGCGTAAAAACGAAACAGTAACCAAAACATTCTCACAACCAAACGGAGCAACTAAAAATATTGAAGTTGAATTGTTTACTTGGGAAAAATTAGATTATGTAGAAAAAGTAAAGACTGCTTTCGGATTATAGGAACAAGTTTTTGAAACGATATAAAACCTCATGACTTTTTAAGTTATGAGGTTTTTTTTATTTAGATTTGTTTACAACTAATATACTACCAATTTAATTTGAAAATTGTTGCACAAATAAAGGAGCCTATCCATGAAGAAATGGAACTTTTTGAAAAAAAGTTCTCTCAATCAATGATTTCTAAGGTTGCATTACTTAATAAAATCACGCATTATATAGTTAACCGTAAAGGAAAACAAATGCGACCAATGTTTGTGTTTTTGGTTGCTAAAATGGTTTCCAATGGAACAGTTAATGAACGTACATATCGAGGAGCATCTGTTATTGAATTGATTCATACCGCTACGTTGGTTCATGATGATGTTGTAGATGATTCTGATAGACGACGAGGCTTTTTTTCTATAAATGCATTATGGAAAAATAAGATAGCAGTTTTGGTAGGTGATTATTTACTTTCAAAAGGTTTATTGCTTTCTATTGATAATGGCGATTTTGATTTACTTAAAATCATATCAGTAGCTGTTAGAGAAATGAGTGAAGGAGAATTACTCCAAATAGAAAAAGCTAGAAAATTAGATATTACTGAAGAGATCTATTATGAAATTATCCGTCAAAAAACAGCAACGTTAATTGCTGCTTGTTGTAGCTTAGGAGCTTGTGCGGTAAACGGAACCGAAGTAGAGGTGGAGAAAATGCGTAAGTTTGGAGAGTTAATTGGAATGGCTTTTCAAATTAAAGATGATTTGTTCGATTACGGTACAGCTAAAATTGGCAAACCTACAGGGATTGACATCAAGGAACAAAAAATGACTTTGCCACTTATTTATGCATTAAATAATTCTTCTCCAAAAGAAAAAGCATGGGTAATTAATTCTATCAAAAAACATAATAAAAATTCAAAGCGAGTAAAAGAGGTAATCTCTTTCGTTAAAGAAAAAGGAGGGCTTGAATATGCAGTCAACAAGATGATTTCATATCAAAAAGAAGCCTTGATCTTGTTAAATGAATACCCAGAATCACCATATAAGTCTTCCCTTATAACAATGGTGAATTACGTTATTGAACGTAAAAAATAATTTTTTATTCTTCAGGCAACCATTTGCATCATTATTGCGTCTATATAAATAGAGAGACAAAATGAAACTTTTGAAAGTAATCACATTACATAAATCGGAAAAGAAGCTTATAGAGAATGCAATTGCAAATTCTAGAAAAGCTCAAAAGCAATTGTACGAATTGCATGCTTCAAAAATGTTAAGCGTTTGTAGATATTATATTAAAGATTTACACGAAGCAGAAGATATTATGTTAAGTGCTTTTTTTAAGGCTTTTCAAAAATTGAAATCATTTAATAATGAGGGGAATTTTGAAGGTTGGTTACGCAGAATTATGGTTAATGAATGCATGTCCTATCATAGGAAAAAGAAGTTTCACATTATTACTGATGAAATAGAAGACCTATCAACGTGTTCAGAAAATAATATAGTTGAAAATTATGATGTTGCGGAATTACAATTATTGATTGATGATTTGCCTAAAGGATATAAAATGGTGTTCGTATTGTTTGCCATAGAAGGGTATAAACATCAAGAGATTGCAGATATGTTACAGATTTCAGAAAACACATCTAAATCACAATTGTTTAAGGCTAGGAAAATGCTTCAGAGTAAATTAGAATATAGTAAAGGGAGAGAAAATGGTACACGATAATATAGATAAACACATAAATAACAAGTTAGAACAAAGGGTTATTCAACCAAGTTCAGGAGCTTGGGATAAGTTATCTAATATGTTAGATGAAGAAAACAATCAATCAAATAAAAAAGGATATTATAAATTTTTTGTAGCTGCATCAGTAGTGTTTTTATTAGGAATCTTTTTTACGTTGCAGTTTAACACTACTAAAGAAGTAATAATAGATAATGTAATTGTTGAGGTAGAAAATGTTGGTGTAAAATCTTTAGTTAATAAAGTAGTTGGCACCCCTGTTGATGTCCATTTAAAAAAGGATGTGATGATAGAGCCAATGAGAGGAAATGGAAGTGCAGCTCATAGTAAATCTATTAATTATGCGTATTCAGAGTCATTTAATGTAAAGCAAGAAGCTAATCAGGAAGAAGAAATTAACGTTATAAAGGAGAAAGTGAATCAGTATTTAGCTCAATTGGAAAATAGCAGGCAAGAAAAATTAAATAAAGAGGCTAAGGAGTATGACTTAGATGCGGAAATTAATGCGTTACTAGCTGAGGCAGCCAATAACTTACCAGATGAGAAGATGAGTAATGATCTTCCTGTATTTCAATTAGATAAAGAAACGGATGTGCTATTGGCAAATGCTTTTCAGGAATTAAATATCAACCCAGAAGAGGATACTGTAAACGAAAGCTTAAAGGATAAATTATTTAAGGAGTTAGAAAAAGGGTATTTTAAATCAAGAATGCTACTAGCTGAAAGAGGGCAACTCTCTTTAAATCAAAAAAATTACTAGCCGAAAGAGTTCGGTTTCTCTATTCATAATAATACACATCAATATATTAATCAAAAAACAAACAATTATGTTATTAATTACACGAAAGGCCATCGTAATGGTGTCATTGTTTCTTGTGGCAACAATTCATGCACAAGAGAAACCTGCAAAAGATTCTATTAGTCTTGTACTGCAGCAAAAAATTGAGCTCGCTGTTAAAATCGAAAAAGAATTAATGAAGGAAGAAATTATTCTAATTAATGAACGAGTTAAAAACAATGAAATCACAAAGGAAGAAGCTAGAGAAGTGAAGAAAGAAATTGCTAGTAAATATGCGATTAGGATTAAGGATAAATCGAATAGTATTGTTGCCAACAGTAATGTAGCAGCTAAACATAGTTTTGATTTTAGTATAGGTAGTAAAAGTTTGTTTAAGTATACAAAAAAAGGAGATTCAATAAAAAATCAGTCTTGTAAAAAAGATTTTAGAACACATTCAGGAATTGTTATAGCTGCGGGTTTTAATAATACTATTCAAGAAGGTAAATCATTAAATGAATCTGATTATAAAGCTGGAGGATCTCGTTTTTTCGAGTTAGGCTTCGCATGGAAAACAAGAGTGTTTAAGAAGTCTAATTGGTTACGTTTTGGGTATGGTGTGTCATTGCAGTACAACAGTTTGAAGCCTAAAGATAATCAGTATTTTGTTAGAAATAATGATATTACTTCATTGCAAGTACACCCATATAATTTAAAAAAGTCAAAAATAAGAACAACAAATTTAGTTGTGCCAATAAGCTTGGAGTTTGGTTCTTCTGAGAAAATTGATAGAGGAGATTATTCTATATTTTCACGTTTTCAAAAAATAAAATTTACTATTGGGGGGTATGCTGGTATTAGAATAGGAACTATTCAAAAACTGAAATATAATATTGATGGAGATAGGGAAAAAGACAAAACAAGGAATCATTATAACATGAATGATTTTGTATATGGAGTAACTGCTGGAATTGCTCATAATGAAATAGGAGTGTATATGAAATATGATTTAAATCCATTGTTTTCTTCTCCAAATCTCGAACAAAACAATATTTCTTTAGGATTGAAATATGAGCTATTTTAATTAGTTCAATAAAATAAGAATTTGTGTTAGTAGAGAAACTACTCTTAAATATTTTAAGGGTAGTTTTTTGTCTTTATATTTACACCCTATATGATTTCACAAACTACCATAAATAATGTATTTGAAACTGCTCGACTAGAGGAGGTAATTGGCGATTTTGTTCAACTCAAAAAATCAGGTAGTAATTTTAAAGGCTTAAGTCCGTTTACTGATGAGCGTTCGCCAAGTTTTATGGTGTCGCCTGTGAAACAAATCTGGAAAGATTTTTCGTCTGGAAAAGGTGGAAATGTTGTGGCTTTTGTTATGGAACATGAGCATTTTACCTATCCTGAGGCTATAAAATATCTTGCTAAAAGATACAATATAGAAATAGAAGAAACTGAGCAAACTAATGAGCAGAAAGAAGTTGCGAGTGAGCGTGAAAGTATGTATTTGGTTTCAGAATATGCACAAAAATACTTTGCTGATGTTTTGCATAATGATGAGTTAGGTAAAGCAATAGGATTAAGTTATTTTAAGGAACGAGGTTTTACAAGTGAAACCATCGAGAAGTTTAAACTAGGGTATTCATTAGATCAATGGGAGGCTTTTACTAAGGCAGCATTAAAAAGCGGATACAAATTAGAGTTCTTAGAAAAAACCGGACTGACAATAGTTAAGGAAAATAAACAGTTTGACCGATTTAAAGGAAGAGTGTTGTTTCCAATCCATTCCATGAGTGGAAGGGTATTAGGTTTTGGAGGAAGAATTTTAACAAGCAATAAAAAAGCAGCCAAATACCTGAATTCACCAGAAAGTGAAATTTACTACAAAAGTAAAGTGCTTTATGGTATTTATCAGGCAAAACAAGCAATAGCTAAAGAAGATAATTGTTATTTGGTTGAAGGGTATACGGATGTAATACAGTTTCATCAAACAGGAATTCATAATGTTGTAGCGTCTTCAGGAACAGCGTTAACTAGCGACCAGATTCGACTAATAAATAGATTAACAAAAAATATTACCATTCTTTTTGATGGAGATGCTGCGGGTATGCGTGCATCACTTCGTGGGGTGGATTTGATTTTAGAGCAAGGTATGAATGTGCGTATTTGTACATTCCCAGAAGGAGAAGATCCTGATTCATTTGCAAAGAAAACTCCTTATGAAGAGTTGGTGTTGTATTTAGAGCAGAACTCGAAAGATTTTATAGCCTTTAAAGCAGGGGTTTTAAGTGAAGAAGCACAGAATGATCCTGTGAAAAAAGCTGATACCATACGAGATATTATTACTAGTATTTCAAAAATCCCAGATAACATAAAAAGAGAACTGTACATTAAAGAGTGTGCACGTATCATGGATATTTCTGAGCAAGTATTGTTTTCTACTTTAGCTCAACTGAATAATCCTACTACTAAAGATTCAAAAAAAGGTCAAAACCAAAATCAACAGAGCTTTAACGTAGTTCATAAAGCAGAACAACAAGTTCAAAAAGTAGATCAGCAATATCTATTGGAGCGTAAAATAATTCAAATGTTATTATTATATGCAACAATAGAAACTGAATTTGAAGAGTATTATTTAAAGGAAAACGAAAAAGGAGAGTTAGAGCTTGATATGGAAATTGAAAGTAATTCTGTGCATCAGAAAATATTCTTAAGTCTTCAAGAGGATGAAGTGGAGTTTGCTAACGAATTATTTAAGCAGTTATATTATACAATAATTGAAAAACTTCAAAAGGACAACGCATTAAAAATAGATACCTTTATAAACGTCCTAGATCCAGTTTTGGCTACTGAAATAACATCTATATTGATGGATGAAGAACGTTATTCATTGGACGATTGGGAGCGTCAAAATATTTTTCCGATTAAAAAAGAAACTTTAATAGGTCGATTTGTAACTGAAAACATTTTATGTTTAAGACGATTTTTAGTTTCTAAAAAAATAGACGAACTAGGAAAAAAAGTTTCTTTGGAAATAAGTAATACAGAAATCATTCAAGAAGTTATGGATTACATGGTCTTGAAAAAAGTTCTTTCAGAAAAATTAAATAGAGTAGTCTAATTTTTAATAATATTTGAGTTTCATACTAAATTAATAGATTGAAACTCAAATGTTATTAGAAATCACATAAATGATTTTGGAATCTCACATACAGGAATTGGATCCATTTTATGCTTGTTGCGTCTGTTATAGCTAGAGTAAATATTAAACACTTCTAATTCTCTTCCAGAAAAGTCGGCTGAGGTTTTATTAGCAGCTTGCATTTTCATAGCCCATTCTAGTTCGTCGTAATTTGCGCCAATTTGGTCTTCGTCACTCCTAGTATCTCCAAATAGCCCGTCAGAAGGCTGAGCGACCATAATACTATTAGCGATATTTAAAGCAGCTGCAATTTCATATACTTCAGATTTCATTAAATCAGCTATTGGGCTCAAGTCTACTCCGCCATCACCGTATTTTGTATAAAAACCAACTCCAAAATCTTCTACTTTATTGCCTGTTCCTGCAACTAATTTTCCGGTTAACCCTGCGTAATAATATAAGGTAGTCATGCGTAAACGTGCTCTAGTGTTTGCTAAAGCCATATCAACAACGTCTTGTTTTCCTTCTAATAAAACTTCTGTTTTAAATTCTTCAAAAACTGGAGTTAAATCAGCTCTAGTGTCGGTTACTTTATCAAATCTGTTTTTTAAATCTGTAATATGTTCTTGAGCTCTTGTAACATGACTTGCTGCTTGGTGAATAGGCATTTCAATACATAATACAGGAAATCCAGTTTTAGCGCATAAAGTTGAGGTTACTGCAGAATCTATTCCGCCAGAAATACCAATAACAAAACCATTTACTCCAGCTTTTGTTGCGTAATCCTTTAACCAATTCACAATATGATCTATAACTTTCTCTGTCTGCATAATTACTTTTTTTACGATTGTTCTGTAAGAAACAATCTATTGTTTAAATTTGCCTTACTCGAAAATAATTTTATTTCTTAAGAGATTAAAATTTTTTCAGTAGTATTTTCGTTATTATGTAAAATCACTTCTGTTTATGAATTATAAAATAATATTCCTCACCCTTTTTGTTGCTTTTGTTTCTTGTGACAAGACTTATGAAACGCCAGAAGAAATTGCTGGAATTAAAATAGATGTTACTGTAAAACGTTTCGATCAAGATTTTTATAACGTCAAAGATGATTCGTTTGAAAAATTAAAAAAAGAGTATCCATACTTTGTGCCACGCAATGTTGCAAATGTAGATAGTTTATGGGCTGCTAAAAGGCGTGATACAATTGAAATTGAATTACTAGAAGAATCGTCAAAAGCATTTCCTAACCTGGATGATGAAGAAGCTGATTTAGAACTGCTTTTTAAGCATATAAAACATTTTTATCCTGAGTTTGAGACTCCAGAAGTTGTGGCTTTAACGTCAAGAGTAAAGTATAGGAGTAAGGTGTTATTGCAAAAGAACATTTTACTTATAGGTTTAGATTGTTATTTAGGAGCAAATCATAATTTTTATCAGGATATTCCTGTGTATGTTTCGGCTAATTTAAAGAAAGAGCAGTTGGTTTCTGATGTAGCAGAAGTTTATGCAAATAAATATATAGTTCAAGGAAGACAACGAAGTTTTATTGATCAGATAGTGACTTTTGGGAAGAAACTGTATTTAAAAGATTTATTCATGCCTTTTAAATCTGAAGCATCAAGAATTGGGTATTCAGATGAAGAATTAGCTTGGGCGAAAGCAAACGAAGCTGAGCTATGGAGTTATTTTGTAGATAGAGATTTGTTGTTCAGTACAGATACTTCTTTGTCAAAAAGGTTTATTGCGGAAGCACCATTTTCTAAATTTTATTTGGAGTTGGATAATGAATCTCCAGGAATGTTAGGGAGATATTTAGGTTGGCAAATTGTTAGAGCGTATATGGAAAAGAATGATGTATCTTTGCGTGATCTTGCTATAATTGATGGGCAAGAATTATTTAAAAAATCAAAATATAAACCAGCAAAATAATGGCAAATTTAACGTCTGAAATAAAATTATCTATTGAACTTGATGAGAATAAAGTTCCTGAAAAATTAAGTTTTACTGCTGCTGATGGAGGTGTAGAAAATCAAGATTCAAAAGCAATAATGCTTTCTGTGTGGGATGCAGATAAGCAAGAATCACTTCGTATTGATTTATGGACAAAAGATATGCCTGTAGATCAAATGAAAATATTTTTTCACCAGACATTGGTGAGCATGTCAGAATCTTATCAACGTGCAACTCAAGATGAAAAAATGGCATTAACAATGAAAGATTTCTGTGATTATTTTGCAGAGAAATTAGATTTGAAGAAATAGATTTTTAGAACAACTAAAAAAAGCGAACTATATACATATTGTATTTAGTTCGCTTTTGTGTATCTGTTATAGATAGTTTTTTTATTCCTCCATTGATTCGTTAAGATCCTGTATGTAGGCTAAAAGTTCGTCTTTTCCAGAATAATCAGTAGAAGATGTAGTGAAGCATCGTGGACATTCTTCCCAAGTTTCTAAAAGGATTTCTTGGTATTTAGCAATATTCCTTTTTAATGCATCTGGTTTTAATTTGTCAGCTTTTGTGAAAACAATATTAAATGGCACCTGATTTGTCCCAAGCCATTCCATGAACTCTAAATCTACTTTTAGGGGTTCGTGTCTGCTATCAATTAAAACAAAAGCACAAACCATTTGTTCTCTTTTCGAAAAATAATCAGTTATGAATTTTTGAAAAGTCTTCTTTGATTTTTTTGATACTTTTGCATATCCATACCCGGGTAAATCTACTAAAAACCACTCTTTATTAATTAGAAAGTGATTGATTAGTTGAGTTTTTCCTGGTCTTCCAGAGGTTTTTGCTAAACTCTTTTTATTGGTTAGCATATTGATCAATGAAGATTTACCAACATTAGAACGACCAATAAAAGCGTATTCAGGTAAGCGATCCTTAGGGCATTTTGCAACTAAAGAGTTGCTTATTACAAACTCAGCAGATTTAATTTTCATTATATAAGTACTAATTTATCAACAAGAGTTGAAGTATTATAATTTTCTTTTTGTTAACCACTCATCTAGCAAAATGTTAAATGTGTCAGGTAATTCCATCATTGCTGCGTGACCACATTTATCTATCCAAAATAAGTCAGAGTCAGGTAATAATTCATGAAATTCATTAGCCACATTTGGGGGAGTAACATTGTCGTTTTTACCCCAAATAATACAAGTTGGTTGTTTCATGTTAGGTAAATCCTTCGCCATATTGTGGCGAATAGCACTTTTTGCAATTGCAAGTGTGCGTATTAATTTATGTCTGTTATTTACGGTGTCGTAAACTTCATCTACTATTTCTTTTGTAGCGATTCTAGGGTCGTAAAAAACATCTTCTGCTTTTTTCTTAATAAAATCATAGTCACCTCTTTTTGGGTAACCACTCCCCATTGCGCTTTCGTATAGTCCTGAACTACCTGTAATTACAAGTCCTTTTACGTATTCAGGATACATTTTTGAAAACAATAAACCAATATGACCACCAAGAGAATTACCTAGTAAAATAACATTAGTTAAACCTCTAGAGTCTAAAAAATCTTTTACATAATTGGCAAAACTTTTTACATTAGTCTTTAATAAAGACATAGTGTATATGGGTAATTCGGGTATAATTATTTGATAACCTTTTTCAGGAAAATAATTGGTTACTCCCTCAAAGTTACTCAGTCCACCCATTAATCCATGTAAAACTACAATTGGTGTGCCTTCGCCAGCTTCAATATAATTGAATTCCTTGTCTTTTTTTAATTTAAACTTCATATTGGGTCGTATTCTACAACGCTATAAATTAGTTATAGATGTTGTCATAATAATGCGCAAATTTACACTTTTTTTTTCACTTCAGGCAGACTATTTTGAGGACATTAATACGCTTTCTCTACTTCAAATATAACTTTTTAACAGTCTCATAGTCCATTGTTTACACTTGATTTGGCGCTTGGTGGTAAAACTTATTAACAAAGTGGGGGGCTGTGGTAAAATGTGGGAAATTTCTTTATATCTTTGAAAAGTAATAGAATCAAACAATTTCATGATCAATTTAATAGGAACATATGAGTGTAAAATCGATGCAAAAGGGCGTGTAATGCTGCCTAGTGCGTTGAAAAAGCAGTTGTTGCCTATTTTAGAAAAAGGATTTGTGTTGAAAAGATCTGTTTTTCAGTTATGTTTAGAGTTGTATCCGATGGATGAATGGGGCGAGGTTATGCAGAAAGTGGGCAAGTTAAACAGGTTTGATAGAAAAAATAATGATTTCATAAGAAGATTGACTGCTGGTTTAAAAATGGTTGAATTAGACGCGTCAGGTAGGTTACTTGTGGCGAAAGATTTAATTGGTTATTCAGGTTTAGAGAAAGAAATTGTGATTTCTTCCGCAGGGAATATTTTGGAGATTTGGGATAAAAATAAATATGAATCAGCTATAAATGACGCTACTGTAGATTTTGCAGATTTAGCAGAAGAGGTTATGGGTGACAAAAATGATGATTTCAATGGAGTATCATAATCCAGTATTATTAAAAGAGAGTGTAGACGGTTTAAATATTAATCCTGACGGAGTGTATGTTGATGTAACTTTTGGTGGCGGAGGTCATTCTAGGGAAATATTGTCTAGACTAAGTGATAAAGGAAGATTGTATGCTTTTGATCAAGA
>JAWUYQ010000053.1:0-44733 GCA_034110725.1 Flavobacteriaceae bacterium | reverse complement strand
CTTGTAAAGCACAAATAGGATCAATTTCTGTAACAGTTACAATAGAACCAGCTCCTTTAAAAGATGCTGCAGTTCCTTTACCAACATCACCCTATCCACAACCAGTTACACGCTTACCAGCTAACATAATATCTGTTGCTCTACGAATTGCATCTACTGCAGATTCTTTACAACCATATTTGTTATCGAATTTTGATTTAGTAACAGAATCGTTTACGTTAATTGCTGGCATCGGCAATGTTCCGTTCTTTACTCTTTCGTAAAGTCTATGAACACCTGTTGTAGTTTCTTCTGACAATCCGTTGATTCCAGCAGCTAGCTCAGGGAAACGATCTAACACCATGTTTGTTAAATCACCACCATCATCTAAAATCATGTTCAATGGCTTTTTATCTTCTCCGAAAAATAAAGTCTGCTCAATACACCAGTCAAATTCTTCTTCTGTCATATCTTTCCAAGCATACACTGCAGTTCCAGCTCCAGCAATTGCAGCTGCGGCTTGATCCTGTGTAGAGAAAATATTACATGAACTCCATGTAACCTCAGCTCCTAAAGCTTGTAAAGTTTCAATTAAAACAGCAGTTTGAATAGTCATGTGCAAACATCCTGCAATACGAGCTCCTTTTAGTGGTTGCTCATTTTTATACTCTTCACGTAAACTCATTACCCCTGGCATTTCTGCTTCGGCTAAATCCATTTCTTTTCTTCCCCAATCCGCTAAAGAAATATCTTTAACTTTAAACGGAACATATGCAGCTGTTTTTGTACTCATAATATGCTGTTTTTATTTATTTTTATAAACCCTACTAAAAAAATTATGTAGGTTTGTTATATCTAGCAATTTTTGCGTGTGCAAAGTTACGCAATAACTTTTAATTTCAAATGCCTTTATACAAGACCATTAAACATAATGACACTACTACGGTATTTGTCTGGAAAATAGAAGAATCATTACATGATTTGGAATCAACTATTCAATTAAATGAACGAAGTCAAAAACGTACTTCAGGAATGCGATCGGAATCACACAGAAAAGGTTTTTTAGCTGTTCGTAAATTATTAGAAGTAGCTGAATTATCTGATTTTGATTTGTATTATACTGAAGATGGAAAACCACATTTAAAAGACGGTAGAAAAATTACTATCTCTCACTCCTTTGAATTTTCTGCTATTGCTATTTCTGATACTGAAATAGGGATTGATATTGAAAAAAATAGAGATAAAATACAACGCATAGCATCTAAATTTATCGGAAAAGAAGCTAAGTATCTTGTTAAAGAAAACCTAACAGAACAGTTAACAGTTATATGGGGTGCAAAAGAAAGTTTGTTTAAAATTCATCCTGATGGAGGTTTATTGTTTATTGAACATCTCCCTATTGATGATTTTAATTTATACCGAAAACAAACAACTGGCCATATTTTAAAAGAACCTTTTAATGAAAGTTTCGGAATTTACTTTGAAATTATTGAAGGCTACACCCTTGTTTACGCTACAAATGAACTAAAGTCCTAATGCAAAACATTTATCAAGATATATTAAAGGCTAAAACTAATAATGATAAATTATTAGCCATACTACTAGATCCTGACAAACTAAATTGTACTGAGATTGAAAAGCTTTGCTCTAAAATAAATTCCAGTCCAGCAACGCATATATTTGTTGGCGGTAGCATTGTTGAAAATGGAAAAACAGAGTTAATTGTAATAGAATTAAAAAAACATATTTCATTACCAATAGTGCTATTTCCTGGGGATGTAAATCAAGTAACAAATGAAGCTAACGGTATATTATTATTAAGTCTTCTTTCTGGAAGAAATCCTGAGTATTTAATTAGCCAACATATAAAAGCAGCACCATTATTACAGAAAAGTGATTTAGAAATTATCCCTACTGGGTATATCCTTATTGAGGGCGGAGTAATAACCGCTGTTCAAAAAGTAAGCAGCACCTTACCTATTCTACAGAACGATGTTGATTTAGCCGTTCATACTGCTTTAGCAGGTCAATACACCGGGAAACAACTCATTTATCTTGAAGCCGGCTCTGGAGCGACCGAATCGGTCGAGATAAAAACAATTTCTTCTGTTAGTAATGCGATTGACATTCCTTTAATTGTCGGTGGCGGTATTAGATCAAAAAACAAAATAGAAGCAGCCTTTAAAGCTGGTGCCGACCTAGTAGTTATTGGAACTGCTTTTGAAAACGACATTACTTTTTTTGATTAGTAATAATATTTTAAGAAACTGATTACTCTTGCCAAAAACAACAGATTACAAAAATAATTATATCAAACTGCAACAAATCAAAAAACAAAAAGTCCTTACTACAACTAACTAATTTATAAATGCATCAAGTAGATTTAATTCAACTTATTAAAAATTGCAAAAAAAACGATCAGAAGGCACAAATTGCCATCTATGATATGTTTTTTAAGGCAATGTATAATACTGCATTTAGAATAGTACAACAACAAGATTTAGCAGAAGATATTACACAAGATTCATTCATTGCAGCCTTTTCTAAAGTAAGTAATTTACAGGAAGAAATTACTTTTCCTAAATGGATAAAACAAATTGTTGTCAATAAAAGCTTGACCTATTTAAAACAGAAAAAAAGATTTTATCCTCTAGATGTTGAAAAGCTAAATAATACTGTTGATGAAGAATATGATATTGAAATCGACACCAATAACTCAGGTGTTCAAGAAATTATTAAAACGATAAACAGCTTAAAAGACAACTATAGAATTCTTCTAACATTATATTATATAGAAGGATTTGATTATGAAGAATTAGTAGAAATTACAGGTTTTACACATACAAACTGTAGAACTTTAATGTCAAGAGCTAAAAGTAGTTTGCGAAAAAAATTAAATAAATGTCAGACGATAGCAATATAAAACAACTGCTCAACAATCAATCAAATAAATTTGATGTAGAGTTGCCAGATTTAGAACATAGAGCTCGGTTTATAGAAAAACTAGAACTCGTAAATACTCCTGTTAAAAAAACAAAGAGCAACAAATACTGGTATTTGAATATTGCAGCGGCATTGATTATTTGTATTGGTGTATTCAGCATTTATAATCAAAATGGCAACACACAAACTACTACTATAGAAACTGTAACCGAAAATCCATATACTGACGTATCAAATGCTCAATTTCATTTGCAAGGAATTGTTAAGCGTGAACTAGCTAAATTGGAGTTAGAAAGAAACCCTACAACTGAAAACCTTATTAACGGAGCACTTTCACAATTAAAGTTTTTAGAAAAGGAGCAATACAAATTAGAAAAGCAATTAAAAACAAATTATGATAAGCGCATTATAAAAGCACTTGTCGATAATTTTCAATACCGCATACAATTATTAGAAAATGTAATGCAACAGGTTGAAATAACTAAAGAAATTAAAACAGAGAATCATGAAATTATTTAAGATAAAATTACTTTGTTTCTTATTCATTTTACCACTCATGGGATTTACCAATAATGGGATAAAAAAAGGCAAGCATCAAGAAGAAAAAAGGATTCATAAAGAATTTAAGTTTGTTGAAGGAATGCTTTTAAACATTCACAACTCATATGGAAACATTGATATTACAGCATGGGATGGCAATAAAATAATAGTTGATGTATTGGTTATTGTGAATGGTAAAGACGAAACCGAAGCTAAGCAACTTATTAATAAAATTGATGTTGGATACAAGGTAAATTACGACGATGGTATTATTGCTATAATCACAAAAAAAGAGAACTACAAGCATCATGAATATAGGGAAGTACATTATCAAGTAAAAGTGCCTAAAAACTGTCATTTAAACATTTACAATAATTATGGCGATATTTCTATTGATGAATCAGACGCCTCAATTTCTTTAAAAACATATTATGGAAATATTAAAGCTGGAAATTTAACAGGTATTACAAAGTTAGAAACTTCATTTTCTCAACGAAACACCTTTGAATACATTAAAAACGGAACAATAAAAGGGCAGTTTTGTGATTACCGAATCAAAAAAGCAGGAACTCTTGACATTGTTGACATGACCTCATCGAACGGGGTAATTAATAATGTGAATAATTTAAAATACAAATGCAACTATGGTTCATTAATGATTGACAACATAAATACTTCTATTGACGGAAAAGGAGAGTACTTAACCACCAATATTGAAAATTGTTTCGCTCAAGGAAAAGTGAAAATTGAAGCTTATTACGGCTATGTTGACATTAAAAACTGGAATAACTCGTCTGCTGAGTTTGATATTGACAATGCAAAATTAGCCTTAAGATATAACCCTGAAATCCCCTTCTCTTTTAACTTACTTACTAGGGGCTCTACAACTGAGTCTATCTTAAATTCAATTCAACCAGAACTTAAAGGTAGTCATTGTGATGACAAAGGAAACAATCAAAGGTATTGCGGGTATTATATTAAAGAATCCCGTGAAAACTACATGTTATTAAAAATAACTAATGGAATGTTACGATTTAGAAAATCAGAACCTATACTCCAGTAATAATATCACTCTTATTAAAACTAAATACAGTCACTTACATAAAGTAATTAGAGAACTCTATGCTTTAATAAAAGCTCAGGCAACTATTTATATCAAATCAACGTCTTATTAATAATAGCACTAAAACTATTTAACAATTATTTACACTGAACTTAAGTTTTAATTGGCAAAAAACACATTGCATAAAACTAACTTTGAACAACAGAAAAACTAACTAATAAAATGAAAAAAACACTTCTAACCTTACTATTTATTATTGGAGCAATTTTAGCTTCTCAAGGCCAAATTAAAGGAACAATTACAGGATTAAATCAAGAAGCTTTAACCAATGTAAATATTTACTTAGCTGACACCTATACTGGAACAACGTCGAATACAAACGGAGTATATGAATTAGCAATTTCTAAAACCGGAAATTACACGGTTGTATTTCAATACTTAGGTTATAAAACCTTAAAAAAAGAAATGTCAATCACCAAATTCCCTTATACATTTGATGTTACTTTAGAAGAAAGTGAAGTGTCCCTAGATGTAGTAAATATCGATACCAAAATTGATCCTGCATTAGCTATAATTAAAAAAACAATTGCCAATCAAAAACAAAACTTATCACGGATAGAAGAATACACCTGTGATTTTTACTCTAAAGGAATTTACCGGATAAAAAACGCCCCTAAAAAAATGTTCGGACAAGATATGGATGACTTTTTTGTAGGCTTAGACTCTGCCAGAAATGGAATTGTGTATTTATCAGAAACAATGTCAAAAGTAAAATTTAAATCTCCTAATGATTTTAAAGAACACATGTTGGCTTCTAAAGTTAGTGGCCAAAAACAAGGTTTTAGTTTTAACTCCGCTTCTGAATTTAATTTCTCTTTCTATGACAATACTCTTGAATTAGAAGAAACTGAAGTGATTTCACCATTAGCAAAATTTGGTTTTTCTTATTATAACTATTCATTAGAAGATTTATTTTATGAAGACGGAATTGCTATAAACAAAATAAAAGTCACACCTAAACGACTACAAGATAAAGTATTTGAAGGCTATGTTTATATTGTAGACGAACAGTGGGAATTATACGGAGTAGACTTAAAAGTAACAGGTAAGCAATTACAAAGTATTGCCTTTGAAGAAATGGTTATTAAACAAAACTTCAGAAACGATCCGATTCAGGATTTCTGGACTATGATTTCACAAACAATGGAATTTAAATTTAAGTTTTTAAAATTACAAGGTGACGGAACATTCACCGCCATGTACAGTAATTATAATTTCAATCCCGAATTCGATAAAAAATCATTTACTAAAGAAGTATTTTTAGTAGAGAAAGGAGCTAATAAAAAAGAGGACTCATTTTGGGAAACTAACAGGCCAATTCAATTAACTCAAGTTGAAAAAAAGGATTATAAATTTAAAGACAGTGTGCAAGTTATTCGAGAATCCAAAGTGTACCTTGATTCTATTGACAAGAAGAATAATAAGTTTAAGTTAGGTGATTTATTAACAGGCTACAACAACAGAAATAGTTATGAAAAATGGTCATGGGGTGTTGGATCACCATTATTAGCCGTTCAATACAATACTGTACAAGGATGGAATAGTGATGTTAATTTATATTATTTCAAATGGAATAAAGAAAAAGGAAGCAGAACCAGTTTGTCTACTAAAATAAATTACGGTTTATCAGACGAACAATTTAGACTGTCTGGTAATTTCTATAAAATGTTCAATAGTTTTTCAAGGCCAATATTAAGTATTTCAGGTGGTCGAAAACTAAATCAATTTAACAACTCTGAACCTATAAAACCAATTGAAAACTCAATAAGCACCTTATTTTTCGAACATAATTATGCGAAATTTTACGACAACACTTTCGGAAAAGCTTCATTTGGAAAGGAACTATTCAATGGTTTTAGAACAACGTTAACTGCTTCTCATGAAATCAGAAAGTCAGTTGTTAACACTACCGACTATGTAACCCTGAATGATGAGGATAAAAATTACACTTCAAATAATCCGTTAGCACCAGCTGATTTCTCACCTAGTTTTAAAAAACACAATATCAGTAAGCTAAAATTAAAAGCACAGTATAGATTAGGTCAAGAGTATAGTACATATCCTGATGGAAAATACAATGACAGCTATGATAGTGAAAAACCATTATTCCAGGCTGGCATAGAAACTGCTTTGGCTGCAAGTAATTCTGATTATAAATACAGTCTATTTACTGGTGAAATTTCTCAGAAAATAACATTTTCAAATAAAGGAAAGTTCCGATATTCTGTAAGTGGAGGTTTATTTACTGATGCAAATAAAATTTCATTTATCGATTTTAAACATTTCAACGGTAATCAAACTCACTTCACACAAAACAATAATTTAAAAAGGTTTGCACTATTACCTTATTACGATCTGAGTACAAATAAAAACTATGCAGAAATTCATGCAGAACATAACTTTAAGGGATACATTTTAGGGAAAATCCCTTTATTAAATAAGTTAAATTTCAACTTAGTACTTTCTAGCCACATTGCAATTTTAGATGGAAATAAACCATACAGTGAGTATGCCGTTGGACTAAATAATATTGGTTGGGGTAAAGTGCGAATTCTAAGAATTGACTTTGTAAAATCATTCCATAACGGAATTTCAGAAACCGGGTTTATGTTCGGTGTAAAACTAAATTAACAACTAAGCTTATGAATATCTTAAAAATCATATTTACAGTAATTCTATTTGTTTTCTCACCATTATTATTATCTCAAAATGATAGTAATATAGACCTAACATCAAAACTAACCGACCTTGGAGAGGTCACAAACAACAATGAGGACTTTAGTACGTTTGAACCCTTAAAGCAAATATTAGAAAATGTAGATATTGTGATGCTTGGTGAACAATCTCACGGAGAAGCCACTACTTATGAAACAAAAATTAAGCTTATAAAATTTCTACATCAGGAAATGGGCTTTGATATTTTAGCATTTGAAAGCGGATTTTATGATTGCAAAAAAGCATGGGACGAAATTAAAAGAGGAGAAGATGTAAGAAACTCATTAGGAAAAAGTATCTTCAGTCTATGGTCTTCCGTTAATGAATTTAAACCTCTCGTAAATTATATCAGCCAACAGGAATCTACAAAAACACCTTTGATAATTTCTGGGTTTGATAGTCAATGGACAGGAAAACTATCCGAAGAAAACTACATTAAGGACCTAAAAAAATACTTACTACAAATAAACAGTCCAATTGTTAAAACTGATGCTTTGGAGTATTTAGAAAAACACCTTGCAAAATTAGCTAGTTATGAGTTTTCTAAAAACTATAAAAAAGAAGATACTCATAAAGCAATAGCCAATCTTGAAAGTATCATAACCTACTTAAACACTCTCGATAAGAATGATGATTCTAAATTTTGGATTCAATCATTAATTAGTACTAAAAAAAACATCTCAGATGTAAATCTCAAAACAGATTTTAGAGATCAACAAATGGCAGAAAATCTAATCTGGTTGAAAGAACAAAATCCAGGAAAAAAAATAATCTGTTGGGGAGCAACAAGTCATTTTATATATAATAGCTCTGAAGTTAGAATGAAAAGCCCAATCGTTAAATTAATAGCAGGAAACTACTATCAAAAACATCAAATGATGGGTGATTATTTAAAGACAAAATACAACGATTCTATTTATGTAATTGGCTTTACAGCACATGAAGGACATTATGGACTAACTTCTAAAAATAAAATTAAACTTCCCAAAAAGAATAGTGTAGAATACACAATAGGGCAATCTAGTTTCACAAATTGTTTACTTCCTTTAAAAGATATTAAATTCACTTCAAAAATATCTAGGCCATTAGGAAATATGTATATGAAAAACGACATCTCTAATATTATGGATGCTGTAATTTTCAATAGAAAAATGAAAAGGCCTCGCTTTGACATTGAGTTTTTATCAGAAATGTATCCTGAAAACTCGTATTTAAAAAAAATAGTAGAGAAACGTAAAGCCGCAGCGGTAAGTAATAGTAAAAATACTCAGGTTAAAGAATCAATTTAAATACTAACTTTATATGGCAACCATAATATAAAACTGAGTTCAACTGACTCAACAAAACACATAACAATCAATAAGTGCCATTATTGGCTGTTTATTAAAATCCGCCACAGTGCGGATTTTTCTATAATATTTAGTACATTATCATCGTTATTAGACAAAACACATTAGAATGATTCAAAAAGCATTACTTACCCTTTGTATACTACTAAGTACAATTAGCTTCGGACAAATAACTATTCAAGATAAAGAAACTAAAGAACCTGTTTCTTTTGCTACTATATCATTCGGAAATGGGAATGGAATCTTTGCAGATGAAGAAGGGAAATTTGTGTATACAAAAAAACGATACAGCGATATTGACTCCATTTTCATCACCTCCATAGGCTACAAAGAATTAAAAATGGTAACAGATAATTTGCCATCTATAATAAACTTAGAACCTTTAGCAGATCAATTACAAGAAATTATTGTTCAAGCAAAGCCTAAGGGAAAATTCAAAATGAGAAAGGTTAAACCTGTTTTACATGATGATTATTTCAAATGTTGGTTACCTACAATAGAATCTGAAATAGCAGTTTATTTTCCTAATAAAGAGAAAAAAGCAAAACAAATAACAAAACTTTATTTACCTATAAAAGCTGAAGCCTCTGACTGGAGCAAGCGCAAAAGAGCGAAAACAAAGAAACGATCATTCTCAACTTTATTTAAAGTCAACTTCTACGAAAACAACGAAGGTTTACCTGGTGACATCCTAAGCTACGAGAAAATTGTATTTAGAGTAACTCAAGAGAGCGAATCAGTTTATGAACTTGATATTACTAAAAATGATATTTTCATTCCTAAAAAAGGAATCTTTGTGGCTATTCAAATTTTAGGATATACTGACAAGCTTGGAAAACTATTACCAAACAAAAAATATCAAGAAGTTAAAACTCGCAAGGGAATTGTAAAAGTTTCAACCACTTTCCGTCCTTTATTACCTTTTACTAACCAAATACCCGGTAAAAGAACATTCATCAAACGTATCTTTTTAAACAACAATAAATGGATTTGTTTTGAGAAGAAAAATATTGCAAATAACAAATTGTTAGCCGCTGGACTAAACAATTACGGTATAGGCATGGAAATGAAGGTGTTTCAGGGCAAATAAAATGTCCCTTTCTTTAAATAAAAAAAAATAATCGCTCAAAAAGATTATATTTACCTGCTTTCAATTTTTCTATAGGTATTAAATAAACACATTACATTGAATTTTACATCAGAAGACATTATTCAAATTGAAAATAACGGATTAACTGTTGATAAAGTAATATCTCAAATACAACTTTTCAAAACAGGGATTACACCTACAAATTTGAAAGGTGCCGCTACTATTAATAATGGGATAATTAGTTTCAATAAAACTGAAAAGAAAGAATTTATAAATTATTTTGAGTCGCAGAAAAAATCTGTTTCTATCATAAAATTCATTCCTTCATCTGGTGCTGCCTCTAGAATGTTTAAGTTTTTATTTAAGTTTTTAAAGGAATTCAACCCAAAAAAAGAATCTATAAATTCATATATCAACAAGAATAAAGTCCCAGAAATGACCTTGTTTTTATTTGGGCTAGAGAAACTTCCTTTTTATAAAAGAGCAAAAACTTTTCTCCCATTAAACTATGAGCAATTAACTGATGATGAAAAAGCTATTGCTTTTGTAAAAGTAATTCTTGATAAGAACAGCTTAAATTATGGTGAGCAACCTAAAGGCCTGCTTCCTTTTCATCAATACAAAAATGAAATTTCTACAGCCTTTCAAGAACATCTTTTTGAAGCTGCATCTTATGCGTCTAATAATAATAAGGCTAAATTACATTTTACAATTTCAGAAAACCATAAGGATAAATTTGAGCAAGAGCTGAATCAAATTCAAGAACATGTTTCAATAAAGACTCATTGTACTTTTGATATTTCATTTTCTTATCAAAAACAACAAACAGATACAATAGCAGTAACTCCTAAAAATGAAATTTTTAGAGATGAATTGAACAGATTGTCATTTCGTCCATCTGGACATGGAGCCTTAATTGAAAATTTAAACGACATAAATGAAGACCTTATTTTTATAAAAAATATTGATAACGTTGTTGCTGCTAATCTTAGCGAAACTGTAGCTTCATATAAAAAAATGTTAGGAGGCTTGCTCTTGAAAATACAAGGAAAAGCTTTTGAATATCAAGAACTCTTAGAGAATCACGCTCTTTTAGAGGAAGAAATCATCACTATTGCTAACTTTTTAGCAAATACGCTAAACGTTGTTATAAACTCTGAATTTGAAAAATATTCTAGCAAATATCAAATAGAGTATTTAATTGAAAAATTAAACCGTCCTATTAGAGTATGTGGGATGGTAAAAAATGAAGGAGAACCTGGTGGAGGACCATTCTGGGTTAAAAATGAAAATAGCACCATTTCATTACAAATTGTTGAAAGTGCTCAAATAAACAAAAAAAGTAAGTCCCAAAAGGGAATCTTAAAAAGCGCTACTCATTTTAACCCTGTAGATTTAGTTTGTGGAATTAAAAACTATAAAGGAGATAAGTATAACCTTTTAGAATATATTGATATTAATACAGGCTTTATTTCGGCTAAAACAAAATCAGGAAAGGATTTGAAAGCTTTGGAATTACCAGGTTTATGGAATGGAGCCATGGCCAATTGGAATACTATTTTTGTAGAAGTTCCACTTGAAACATTCAATCCTGTGAAAACAGTGAATGATTTACTAAAACCCGCACACCAAGCCTAGTTTGAATTCAACAATTATAATACAAGAATGTACTTTCAAAGCCGTTAGAAGCTCAGGTGCTGGAGGACAACATGTAAATAAGGTGTCTTCAAAAATAGAATTAAGTTTTGACCTATTGAACTCAAAAGGGATATCTGAATATGAAAAGTTATTACTTCAGAGAAAATTAAAATTATCAAAAGGAGGATTCTTATTGTTACAATGCTCCGAAAGTAGGAGTCAACATAAAAACAAAGATTTAGCCATAAAACGTTTTCTATCTCTTTTGAAAAAGAATTTAATCGTTCCTAAAAGAAGGATTCCTACAAAAACACCTAAAAGCGTTATCCGTAAACGATTAAAAAACAAGAAACATCAAGCCGATAAAAAAACAAACAGGCGAAAACCACCTACTGATTAAGGAATATTTATACCTTAATTAAAAACTCTAATTATATTTCCGCTTGTTTCCACTCTATACGCTTTCAAACAATTACCAGTAGTCCCAGAAGTTTGTTGCCCTGTTAATAATTGGTATTTATTTCCATCACCACATTGACAGGTCAATTCTATTCCAGACAAAGTCATTAGAGAACAACTGTTTGGCCCATGTGCAGGATCACTCGCTTCAAAAGCTACTATTGAACTTCCAGAGTTATACAAGTAAAACCCTCTTACACTATATCCACTTATATATAATGAATTACCCGCAAATTCAAGCCCTCCATATAACGGCAAACTTGTATTAATTGCATTACCTGTATCAAAACTATAATTAGGCAGTAACACACTTACACATCCAGGTTGAATATCATCGTCTTTTTTACAATTTCCAAACAGTGTAATTATAATCATACCTAGTAATATCTTTTTCATAGTGGGATTTTAAATGAGTTCAAATTTACAATAAATGCCAAAATTTATTATATTTGTTAGAATAAATCCTGTTTTTAACGGGATTTTTTATGTTTTAGTATAAATAGAGAAGCTAATTTTATTGTTGGTAGAGCCAGAAAAGATATAAATTAGCTATATAATTTTTCAAATCGATGAGAACATCGAAATGACAAGCCCTATTAATGGGATAAAAAATGATGTTATGAGTAAGGTATCTTATTATAGTGAAGAAGGATTACAAAATTTAAGAGACGAATTAAATCAATTAAGAGATATTGAGCGCCCAAAAGCTTCTCAAGATATTGCTGACGCTAGAGACAAAGGAGATTTATCTGAGAATGCTGAATATGATGCTGCAAAAGAGGCACAAGGAATGTTAGAAATGAGAATTTCTAAATTAGAAACTGTAGTCTCTAACGCAAGAATTATTGACGAATCACAATTAGACACTTCAAAAGTATTAATCCATTCTAAAGTAAAAATAAAAAACCAACTGAACGGGATGGAAATGGTGTATTCATTAGTTGCAGAAAGTGAAGCTGATTTAAAAACTGGTAAAATATCTGTTAGTTCACCTATTGGAAAAGGTTTATTAGGAAATTCTGTTGGCGATATTGCTGAAGTACAAGTTCCTAATGGGATTATGAAATTTGAAATATTAGAAATTTCAAGAATATAAGCTTACAATAGATCAAAAAAAACATCAAATATGGCATCAATTTTTACAAAAATAATCTCAGGAGACATCCCTTGTTATAAGGTAGCTGAAACTGAAGATTTCTTAGCGTTTTTAGATATTAATCCAAACGCCAAAGGACACACACTATGCATTCCTAAAAAAGAAGAGAATAAAATTTTTGACTTAGATGAGAACGAATATTTAAATTTAATGAAGTTCTCACGCAAAGTAGCAAAAGCTGTAGAAAAAGTAATACCCTGCAAAAGAGTTGGTATGACTGTAATTGGTTTAGAAGTACCTCATGTACACGTGCACTTAATTCCCTTAACGACAATGGAAGACGCTCGTTTTATCAACAAGCAACAACTATCTCCAGAAGAATTTAAGGATATTGCAGATCAAATTAGTAAGGCAGTCTAAAGACCAGTCCTGAATACATATATGACATGTATCCAGTACATAGTTTTCTTTCAAAACAAACTACTTGATATAATTAAATCTATAGCAAGGAATCAAACCACCGTTTTTAAACTAATTTGAATGATTGTCCCTTTATCAATTTCTGATGTTAGCACGGAAATTCTTCCATTATGATAATCCTCAATAATGCGTTTAGAGAGGGATAAACCTAAACCCCACCCTCGTTTTTTGGTTGTATGTCCAGGTTCAAATATTTTGTTAAACTGTGATTTTACAATTCCTTTTCCAGAGTCTTGAACTTGAATGTATACCATGTCTTCTAGCTGGTGTAATTTAACCAACAACTCTCCTTTACCCTTCATTGCATCAATAGCATTTTTAATAATATTTTCAATAGTCCAGCTATATAATTGAGAATTTAAATTCACGTAAATTTCATGATCCTTAGCTTCAAAAGAAAATTTGACTAATTTTGACGATCGAGATTGTAAATAATGGAAAGTTTCCATCGTTTCTAGTACAATATTTTTTCTATCCAACTTAGGTATCGATCCAATTTTAGAAAATCGCTCAGTAATTGTTTGCAATCTATCAATATCTTTAGTCATTTCTTGCAACATATCATCAGCTACATTTTCCATTTTTAAAATCTCAACCCAACCAATTAAAGAAGACAATGGAGTACCTATTTGATGCGCTGTTTCCTTTGCCATACCAGCCCATAATTTATTTTGCTCAGCAATTTTAGTCGATTTATAAAAAAAGAACACAACACTCCCAAACAGGAACATAATTAACACTAATGCTAATGGATAATATTTCAATTTATTTATTAAAGATGAATTTCCATAATAAATAGTCTGTAATACCTCCCCTTTAAATTTAGCTTCAATAGGAGTGTTTTCTTCCTTAAATCTACTAACTAATTTTTTTATTCTTAATGAATCTAGACTTGTAACATTTTTAATATTTTGCAAATCATACTCTCCTTTATTGTTCATTATAATCATGGGAGTAGTGTGATTGCTTTGAAGTATTTCAAAAGACAATTCATTGATCACTGCGTTTAAATCATCATTATTATTTACATCATCAAAAGCATGTGCCCAAATATTCATTTTTACACGCTCTTCTTCTTTAAAATTCTGAAAAAAAGTATAAGTGTTCCACAAAATAAGGGTTACCAATATTGAGGAAATCAAAATACTTACCCAGCGAAATAGATTTTTATTTTCAAACATTAATTCAAACGATTTAAGTAAACTAAAATAACAATTTTTGTGATACTATACGTATTTGCACGCACTGGTTATTTATTGATTCTTTTTTTAACTATTTTTGAGGTCAAAATAATAACTATGTTATCAATAAATCCAAACGAAATTTCTGTAGCAAAATTGCATGGATATTTATTAGGGAGTGTAGCTCCAAGGCCTATTGCTTTTGCAAGCACAGTAGATGCTGAAGGAAATCCGAATTTAGCTCCTTTTAGTTTTTTTAATGTTTTTAGTGCAAACCCACCAATTATGGTGTTTTCACCAGCAAGAAGCGTGAAAGATAATACTACTAAACATACCCTAGACAATTGTATTACAACCAAAGAAGTTGTTATCAATGTAGTTAATTACGATATGGCACATCAAATGTCATTAGCTAGTACTGCATATACACAAGGTGTAAATGAGTTTGAAAAATCTGGATTTACAATGTTAGCTTCTGAAAAAATAAGCCCTTTTCGTGTTGCCGAAAGTCCTGTTCAATTTGAATGTATAGTAAAAGAAGTTGTTGCTCTAGGAGATGAAGGCGGAGCAGGGAACATGATCATCTGTGAAGTCGTAAAGGTTCATATACAAGAAGATATTTTAGATGACGAGGGAAGAATTGATCAATATAAAATAGATTTAATAGCTAGAGCTGGAGGTAGTTTTTATAGTAGAGCAAAAGAAGGTTTCTTTGAAATCCCTAAACCAATAGCAACTTTAGGTATTGGTGTAGATGCTATTCCAGCACATATTAAAAACAGTAAAACATTAACTGGGAATGATTTAGGAATGCTTGGTAACGTAGAAGAAATCCCTTCTAATGAAGAAGTTACTACTTTTAAAAGACAAACTATGGAGCGTTGCCCTCATATTTTAGAAGCTAGCCAAGAGGACATGCATAAAAAGGCGCATGATTATCTTGAAAAAGGAGATGTAGCTACTGCTTGGAAAATATTGTTAATAAAATAATTACAAACAGTAATTTTTTCAACTACCAAAAGAGGTTAAACTGTTCAATTTTAACTATTTTTGACATTGAAAATATTACATATTAATACACGAATAATGGAAGTACAAGGGAAAATTAAAATGGTAGGTGAAACTCAAACTTTTGGGAGTAACGGGTTTAGAAAGAGAGAAGTAGTATTAACTACTGAGGAACAATACCCACAATCTATTATGATTGAATTTGTTCAAGATAAATGTGATTTATTAAACTCATACCAAATTGGTCAGGATGTGAAAATATCAATCAATTTAAGAGGTAGAGAATGGGTTAACCCACAAGGAGAAACTAAATATTTCAACTCTATTCAAGGGTGGAGAATTGAAAACCAAATGGCAGCCCAAGGTGGAGCTCCTGGAATGCCTCCAGTTGCACCAGCAGATGCTTTTGAACCAACATCAGATTTTAAAGAACAAGATCACGATGATTTACCTTTCTAAGTCAAATTAGAAATTATAATTTATAAAAGCCATTTCGTTAAATTTCGAAATGGCTTTTACTTTTCTTCAACATATCTTGATTGTTATGACTATAAATAATTTGTAATTTTGACTGTAAGACTTTGCTCATGAACTTTACCCAAGCCATAGAAAACATATTTAAGCGTTTTCTCCCTTCTCCTTTTATTATTGCGGTATTACTTACGTTGCTTACAATTTTTTTAGCTTTCTTTTTTACTGAATCAAATTCTGATAATCATTTTGTTTCCATATTGAACCATTGGGAAAATGGAATTTGGAACAATAAATTATTAATTTTTGCATACCAAATGATTCTGATATTAGTACTTGGACATATTTTAGTGTTAAGCAGACCTATTGACAAGTTAATTAGCAAATTGGTAGTATTAACAACATCTACAGCATCAGCAGTTATATTAGTAAGTTTTACAACAATGTTAGTTACTTTTTTAAATTGGGGTTTAATATTATTTGTTATTTTACTAGTAGCAATCCCTCTATTTTTATATTTCCTTGCTAAAAAAACAACTCCTACACAATTAAACCTACCTGAATACAAATTCAATACTGAATCCAAAGACTTAATTAGGGCAGGAAAATTAGGAGTCCCGCTACCTAAATCTATAATGGCATCAGCCTATGGTGACCAAACAACTAACATGTTACAACCTTTCTGGGCATTGCCTTTATTAGGAATTACCAAACTAAAGGCAAGAGAAATTTTACCCTACACGCTATTATTAATACTAGTAGGTTCAACCATATATTTATTTGGACTCTTAATATTTTAAACCACTACAGATGTATCTATTAACTGATAAAAATGTTTTCCCACACCCATCTGAAGCCGATGCAAATGGCTTAGTGGCTATCGGAGGAGATTTATCAACCGAACGATTATTACTAGCTTATAACAGCGGTATATTTCCATGGTACAATGAAGATGAACCTTTATTGTGGTGGTCTCCTAATCCAAGAATGGTATTATATCCAAAAGAATTACGTGTGTCAAAAAGCATGAGAGTTGTTTTAAGAAAACAACTCTTTAAAATCACTTTTAACAAAGCTTTTGAAGATGTTATTCAACAATGCGCCAAGATTGTAAGAGATGATCAAGATGATACTTGGATTACTAATGATATGACCGAAGCTTATATTAAACTACACAAACAAGGTTTGGCTACTTCAGTAGAGGTTTGGCAAGCTGACAAACTAGTTGGCGGGCTATATGGTGTCGATTTAAAAGACAAAAAAATATTTTGTGGGGAAAGTATGTTTTCAAAAGTAAGTAATGCCTCTAAAGTCGCTTTTATCACTTTAGTGCAAGAATTAAAAACTAAAGAATACAAACTAATAGACTGCCAAATGCATACCACACATTTAGAAAGTCTTGGCGCAAGAGAAATTGACAGAACACAATTTCTTCAAATATTAAAATAATCACTACTTATTTATAAAGCATAAAAAAAGTCCTGCAATCGCAGGACTTTTTTTATGCTTTATATTAAATTTTAGTTTATTTCTTTGCAGGTTTAACTGACAAATAACTAATTTTTAACATGTTCTCTTTACGAAGTTCTTGCTTTACATCAGAAACTAATCCCATATTAGCATTTCTATCAACTTTTAAAGCTGTAACCATAAATGGAATTATTTCCTCTGTTCTCAAAGCTCTTTCAGCATGAATGAACTGTTTCAATTCAGAAGGTTGTGCAATTTTATCATTTAATTGTAAAACCGCTTCTTCACCGAATTTTTCGTATCCTGCAACTGGTTTCCCAGCGTAGATATACATAACTCTATCGTTTTTACGGTTTAGTTTTTCAATATCATCCGCTTCAGGCAACTTGTTCTCTACCATTAACGAACTGTCTTTCATAACTGTAACTGTCATGAAAAAGAACAATAACATAAATACGATATCTGGTAAAGCTGCTGTGGAAGCCTGAGGCAATTCGCCGTCTTTTTTCTTTTTAAACTTTGCCATAATTAATTAGATTTAGATTCTGCTTCAGAAATAATTTGAGGATACATTCCTTTTAATTTCGTCAAACGTTTATCAAGCTTCTCTTTTAAAGCAGCATCTTTTACTTTAGGGTCTTTAAAAATAGTATTCATAATAGTGTATGAATTACCAGCCCCATATAAACGCACTGCTTCTCTATTACGTAATTCAGTATAAGCCGCACCTAATTCATTTTGAATAGCTACATATGTACTGTAAGACGTTTCACGTTCATTCTTCAATGCGATAATTGCTTTAGAAGGATGATCAGACGATCCTGAATCCCTAGCACCTTGACAATAATCACATTTTTCTCCTTCTGCACTAGCCCCTCCACCATTGTCGATGAACTCCATTGCTGCCTTTTTCAAATCTTGAAGTTCCATCAGTTCGTCTTCAACTAACATCTGGTCCTTCTTATTTACTACAACAGTAAAAATGTTTTTCTTTTTAATTACTGGAGGATCTATTGGTGGCACTTCTTCCCAACGAGGGAGCTTACGCGTAATACCATTGTCCTGCTCAATAGTTGTAGTTACCAAGAAAAAAATTAGAAGCAAGAAGGCAATATCTGCCATAGATCCTGCGTTCACTTCAGGTATTGATCTTTTTGCCATAATTTATTTATTTAAAGCTTTCTTAACTCCAGACGCAACCATAGCACCTAATGCTACAATAATTAAAATGTAAAATACTCTTAAACCAGTACCTACTAATTTTGATCCAGACTCAGAAACCATTTGTTCTCCAGTTCCGTTTATTACTTCTTGTCCATCAGACAATCCGTAACTAATTCCTATAATTGCTAATAATGCTACAATAGCAATACCTGCAACTTTAATTTTTGCTGGGTTAGAAGCTATATTTTTCAATGATAACACAACTGCAATTGCACCTGCACCATACACTAATATTTTTCCAAACCACAACATCATGTCAATTGCTGAACTATCATCATCTCCTTTGATAATCATAACCCATAACACAACAGCTACAAGACTAATTAAAGCAATAGCAACTGTTAACATTTTTTGTAAATTCATAATTATTATGTTTTTACCTTGATTATTTACGCCCTTAAAACAGTTTGTAAAATGTCAAGAGTTATTATTTTTTGTTTGCTACTAATAAATCAATCAAAGAGATTGAAGCATCTTCCATATCGTTTACAATAGAATCGATTTTAGCGATAATGTAATTGTAAAAAATCTGTAAGATAATTGCTGCTACAAGACCAAATACTGTTGTTAATAAGGCAACTTTAATATCACCTGCAATTAATGACGCATCTAATCCACCTGCTGCAGAAATTTTATCAAAGGCTTGAATCATTCCGATTACAGTTCCCATAAATCCTAACATTGGTGCAATAGCGATAAATAAAGAAATCCAAGAAACGTTTTTCTCTAATTGTCCCATTTGAACTCCACCGTAAGCTACGATTGATTTTTCAACTGAATCAATTCCTTCGTTAGATCTTTCTAATCCTTGGTAAAATATAGAAGCAACTGGTCCTTTTGTATTTCTACAAACTTCTTTTGCAGCTTCAACACCACCTGAAGCTAGTGCTTCTTCAACATCACGAGTTAATTTTGATGTGTTGGTAGTCGCCATATTTAAGTAGATAATTCTTTCAATTACGAAAGCTAAACCTAAAATCAAACATAATAATACAATTCCCATGAAACCAGCACCACCTTCGATGAATCTAGTCTTTAATACTTCATGTCCGAATCCTTCTGCTGGAGCGTCTTGAATAATTGTTACGGCTTTAGCATTAGCTGAAGCTAACATCATTCCTACTACTGGTAAAATTGAAAATACCTTTTTCATTTTTTTAATCTTAATTAAATTAGTACTATTTGTTTTAAACGATATAATTTTAAATATTCTTGTCTTTCAGTTAAATAAATGTTGTGATTTTAATAATCACCTCATTTTTACAAGCCTTAACTGATTAACGACTGCCAAATAACAAAAAAAATGTGATTTGATGAAATTTAAACTGTTATTTTTTGAAAGATTTTTACAAAAAACTAGCAGTTAGCTCTCCTTTTATTGAGCTCTCAAACTGAATTTTAAAATCTTCTTTTGATAACTTTTTTGACAACAAGTACATCATTTTTGCAATTGCCGCTTCAAAAGTAATATCTCCACCTGAAATCAACCCTATTTTTTGTAAATGCATACTTGTTTCATAATGCCCCATAATAACACTCCCCCCACTACATTGAGTAACATTAACAATATGAATCCCATTGTTTAATGCTATTTCCAATAAATCTACAAACCATTTTAAGGTTGGCGCATTTCCGGATCCATAGGTCTCTAAAATTACGCCCTTAATATTTGGAGTATTCAAAACTGATTTTACAACTGCTTCCGTAATTCCTGGGTACAATTTTAAAACCGCTATATCCGGACACATATTCTTGTGTACAAAAAACGGTCCAGACTCTTTATTTTCAAATAGATTTGCAGAAAACACTTTTAAGTGAACTCCCGAAACTGCTAATTCAGGGTAGTTTAATGATGCAAATGCTTCAAAATGTTCTGCATTTATTTTTGTAGTTCTATTAGCTCGGTACAACTTATATTCAAAATATAAGCAAACCTCTTTAACTTGAGGGATCCCCTTTTCTTGTAATGAAGCAACTTGAATAGCTGTAATTAAATTTTCTTTGGCATCTGTTCGCAAATCACCTATTGGCAATTGCGAGCCAGTAAACACTACCGGCTTAGAAAGATTTTCTAACATAAAACTTAACGCTGATGCTGTGTACGACATGGTATCAGAGCCGTGCAACACAACAAAACCATCTACTGTTGCGTAATTTTTTTCTATAACTTCTGCTATTTGAAGCCAGTATTCAGGATTCATATTAGACGAATCTATTGGCTCATCAAAAGAATGTGTGAATATATTGCAATCCAACTGTTTAATCTCAGGGATTCTCACTAAAAGATTATCGAAATTAAACGCCCTTAACGTATTGGTCTCAAAATCTTTAACCATACCTATGGTACCACCAGTATAGATTAATAGTATATTAGGCTTCCCCATCTAATTGTTCTTTATTAACTACTGGGTTAGCATACATCGCTAAAAAATTTTGATACGCAACTGCATCTGAAGCATCTATTCTTCGCTCAACCCTACGTTCAAATTGCCTTTTTTCTTTATCAGTGTATTCTTTCCTATATTTCTCAGAGCTATTCAATATATCATAAGCTATATAGTTTGTAGGCCAAAGCTTATATTGTTTATGAATTTTCTTATCTATAGTTACTGCCAGTTGTTGGAATTGTTTATTTGCTGGCTCTCCAGAATTTGCAATTTCATCTAACTCTATATCTAAAACTTCACCAGCACTAATATGAATTCTTTTTTTCTGACCTGTTAGCCCTTTTAATATGGAATTAAAATCTTCATTTGAAGACTTTATATACTCTTCCTCATAATGCTTAGCCATTAGTTCTGGAATTTTATACATATCCGTAGGATCAAACTCATAAGAGATTGCAACAGGCACTATTTTAATTTTCTTGAAATGCTCGAAAACTGAGGACTCTCCTTTTCCTAAAGCTATCATTTTCAATACACCTTGTTGAGTAACATCATTCCCATCTTTGGTTCTTCCTTCCCTATGTGCAATCCAAATAGAACGGTTATCGACCAATATTTTTTCTGACATATATTCCGACATCAACCTAGAAGACTTCAACATTTCACGTGGACTCAACCCTCGTTGCACCAAAAAATTTCTATTTAATTTAGCCAATTCTAACAAGAAGGATTTCTTTACCAAGTTATCACCAATTGCTGACGCAGTCATTATTAAATCGTGATTAAACAATGATAAGTTTATCAAGCAAGTATCCAATAATATATCTCTATGATTAGAAATATAGAAGTAGGCTGTATCTTTTTCTAACTTATCAAATCCTGAAGTTGTTAAACCGTGTGATGATCTTGATAATACATTTTGTACTCCACGCGTAATAACGTTAGTTTGAAAATCACGTATGGAGTTACAATTACCCAATTGCTCTTGAATATATTCCTCACTAGCTTGTGGGTAAATGAACTTAAGCATTGATTTTACCATAGGATGAGTACCAATTGCTTTTAAAGCATGGTTTACTTCCTCATCATGATATGGTCTTATATGATCGTATTTTGACAAAATTTGATATATTTTAGAGTACAAAAAAACGAAAAATAATCGAGACTAATCCCTCCTGAAAGTTTAATTACCTAGAGATTTCCCTCAAATTAAAATTTTAATTCATACCTATAACACAAACAACTAGTAAGTTTATTTCATTTAAAAAATTCACAATTGCAACATCAAGCTATATTAAACCCCGAAAATTTCTTTAGAATTTTCAGTAGTAATTGCAGCAATTTCATTTTCAGATACTTTGTATATAGCTGCCAATTTAGTAACCACGTTTACTATATATGAAGTTTCATTTCGCTTGCCTCTATATGGCGTTGGAGACAGATAAGGCGCATCTGTTTCCAATACAATATGTTTTAAGTCTATTTCATTTAAAAACTGATCAATTTTCCCATTTTTAAATGTTACAACCCCACCAATTCCTAATTTCATATTATATGAAATTGCATTTTTTGCTTGCTCAAGTGTTCCTGTAAAGCAATGAAATATCCCAAACAGATTGTCGCTTTTTTCTTCTTCTAATATTTCAAAAACCTCATCAAAGGCATCTCTACAATGAATTACAATTGGTAATTCATATTGCTGCGCTAATTGTATTTGAGTCCTGAATGCATCTTGTTGTTGAGCTAGTAATGTTTTATCCCAATATAAATCAATTCCAATTTCACCAATTGCAACAAAACTACGTTTTGCTAACAATTCCTTTACATGCGCCAATTCATCAATATAATTTTCTTTTACATGTGTTGGATGCAATCCTGTCATTAAAAACACCTGTTCTGGATATGCTTTTTCCAATTCGAACATAGCCTCAGTATATGTAGAATCAATTGCCGGAACAAACATACGATGCACATTATTATCAAAAGCGCGTTGCATCATCTCTACTCTATCTTCATCAAAAGCTTCACTATATAAATGCGTATGTGTATCAGTTAAAATCATATATTAGGGATATTATTTCGTTACTTTTACAAAAATATTTAATTATGTCATTACCAAGCTATCTTTCTAAAAAAGGTTATCAAAAAAAGAAACTTAACCTTACTAAAACGAGTCATTTTAAAACTTCAGCTAAAATAAATGGCGTAAAAGGTAGTTTTATTGTAGACACAGGAGCATCTAACACCTGTATTGATAATAATTTAATTGAACATTTTAATTTAACTTCTGAAGAAAGCGAAACTAAAGCCGCTGGGGCTGGAGCGACCGATATGGAGACTCAAGTTTCTAAAAAGAACACTATTAAAATAGGCAAGTGGAAATCTAAAAAAAATAGCCTTGTTATATTTGATTTATCACATGTTAACGAAGCACTCACAAATCACGGATCTAAACCAGTAGACGGTATTATTGGCGCTGACATACTACAAAAAGGAAAAGCCGTGATTGATTACAAAACAAAAACACTTTTTTTAAAATAGCACTATCTCATTGTATAGAATGAAAAAAGGCTTCGAATAGAATTATTCGAAGCCTTTTTTCATTCTATACAATAACATGGATACTATCCAATATTTACCACCTCTTCTATTTGTGGCGCGTGTTTTTTAATCGTCATTTCAACACCAGATTTTAAAGTCATCTGATTAACAGTGCATGAAATACAAGCTCCTTCAAAGCGAATCTTTACTTTTTTTCCATCTTCTATCGACATTAGTGTTACATCACCTCCATCAGACTGTAAGAAAGGTCTGATTTCATCTAATGCATTTTCCACATTCAACTGTAATTCTTCTGACGTCATATTCTTATTTTTTAACTGGTGAACAACCTGCCATTGTTGTGATTTTTATTATCTCGGTAGCTGGCAAATTATCGTTCCTTTTTATCACTTGAGTCACAATATTCCTTGTGATATCTGTTATAGCTTGTTCAACTGGAGTTCCTTCCTGCATTGCAGCCGGACGACCAATATCTCCTGCTTCTCTAATACTTTGTACTATTGGCAATTCTCCTAAAAACGGAATATTTAAATCTTTTGAAAGATTTCTTGCTCCACCTTCACCAAAAAGATAGTATTTATTATCAGGAAGTTCATCTGGTGTAAAGTACGCCATATTTTCTATCATTCCTAAAACAGGAACATTAATACCTTCTTGATTAAACATAGACACTCCTTTTCTAGCATCTGCTAAAGCAATGTTTTGTGGTGTACTTACAATAACCGCTCCTGTAATTGGCAAAGCTTGCATTATTGACAAGTGAATATCTCCTGTCCCTGGAGGTAAATCTAATAATAAGAAATCCAACTCTCCCCAAGCAGCATCAAAAATTAATTGATTTAATGCTTTAGCTGCCATTGGACCTCTCCAAATTACTGCTTGATCTGGCTTTGTAAAAAATCCTATAGATAATATTTTAACTCCGTAATTTTCAACGGGCTTCATTTTTGACTTACCATCAATAGTTTCTGCTAACGGACGAGCATCCTCTACATCAAACATCATAGGTATTGACGGCCCATAAACATCTGCATCCAATATACCTACCTTAAAGCCCATTTTAGATAAGCTTATAGCTACATTGGCTGTTACTGTAGATTTCCCAACCCCTCCTTTTCCAGAAGAAATTGCTATTATATTTCTCATCCCCGGAAGTTGCTTTCCTTTTACCTCAGCTTTATCTGAAGCAACTACCTTTACGTTCACTTTTACTTTAGCATCCTCAGAAATTGTTTGCTTAATACAATTTGTTATTTCCGACTCCACCTTTTTTCTAGCTTGCATTGCTGGATTTGTAATTGAAATTTCAACCACAACCTCATCTCCAAAAGTCAATACATTTTGTATCGCTCCGCTTTCTACCATATTAACTCCTTCACCAGGAACAGTAATTTGCTCTAATGCTTTTAAAACGTTTTTTCTATCAATTTTCATCTATGATTGTATTCAATTATATATTTCACAAATATACACACGTTGTGCCATTTAACATAATTAATTGCTAACGAAGTACCTCATCAGACGTTGTAACTAAAACCTCCTTACTAATAATGGAACTTCATTTCTTAAAGAAAATCATTTAATTCTTTCATCGGATCCCAAAAACAAGTCTCTAAATTTTGAATTTGATTATCAATAATCACTATCCCTTCATTTTCCAGTAATTGCTGCATTAGGTTTGTTCCTTCAAAATGGTGTTTTCCTGTTAACAAGCCTTTTTTATTTACAACTCTGTGAGCAGGAACATTTTTTGCATGTGACCCATTCATTGCCCAACCCACCATTCTTGCTCCTTTAGCCATTCCTAAAAATTTCGCAATTGCACCGTATGAAGTTACTTTACCTTCAGGTATTAATAGCGCAACTTTATAAACTTTTTCGAAAAAATTATCGTCTTCTTTTTTCATTTTAAAAGTTCAATTTTATAACTGAAAAAATTGCCAATGCAAGTGCTAAAAAACTTAATACATAATTGGTGTTTCTACTGAAGTTCTCACTTTTATTGGATTTTTTAAACAACACTATATATGTGCTAATTGCCAAAAAACTTCCCACAACTATCGCGAGTATAAAAATAATTACATCAGAAGTTGAAAAACTAAAATTACCCGAAGTAGTTAAGGTTGTACACACAAAACTATAGAACGGAATAGGAAAAACGTTTAGCACTGAAAAAATAATTCCTTTTAAGAATAGATTTCTTTTCTTTTTTAATTCAAGATTTTTAGGCTCTGACTTTACTTTTGCTGAAATGAAAAAATAGATAGACAAACAAAAGAAGATAGCAATTCCTACTTTTTGAATTATCGATAATTCATCTGCTGATAAATTTAAGAACTCAGCAATAATAACAGCCACTCCTGCTTGAGCAGCAATTACTAAGCATGCTCCTAAAGTAAATATTAACGCCGCTCTCCTACCTTGCTCAACACTTATTTTTGCTGCATTGATGTTTATTATTCCTGGTGGTAATACTCCGAAAAATGACCACAAAAAACAATACAAAAACAAGACTGACAAGTACATGATTATTTTATTTTAAATCTAATATACGTAATTGCTTTATCAACTTCTAAATATTGCTTCTCGTAAAAAGTTTGAATAGCCGTTACCTCAACTGGAGCACCTTCATTATGATATACATTATGGTTTGCATACAACACTTCATGTCCTGCACCATGTAGCAGTCCTAAAGTATACCCGTGCATAAACTCACTATCGGTTTTTAAATGAACTATTCCATCCTCTTTTAACACCTTTTTATATTTCGCTAAAAAGTCTGAATTCGTTAAACGATGCTTGGTACGTTTATATTTTATTTGAGGATCTGGAAAAGTAATCCAAATTTCACTTACCTCATTTTCATCAAAAAGCAAGTCAATTAACTCTATTTGAGTTCGTATAAACGCCACATTATTCATGTCGTTTTCTAAAGCTGTTTTTGCTCCTCTCCAAAAACGCGCTCCTTTAATATCAATTCCAATAAAGTTTTTTTCAGGAAATCTCTCCCCTAGACTCACAGAATACTCTCCTTTTCCACAACCTAGTTCTAACACAATTGGGTTGTCGTTTTTAAAGAAATCAGTATTCCATTTCCCTTTCAACTTAAAGGTTTCATCGGTTATTTCCTCTCTTAACGGCTGAAAAACATTTGAAAAAGTTGCGTTCTCATTGAATCTCTTTAATTTATTCTTACTTCCCACTTTGCGTTATATTTTTGACAAAAATAATGTAACTTGCCTTAATATTCATGGCAAAACCAAAAAACATACTTGTCGCTCCGTTAAATTGGGGTTTAGGTCATGCCACAAGGTGTATTCCAATAATTAATGAATTGCTACTAAATGGATTTACTCCAATATTAGCTTCTGATGGAAATGCTTTAGCTCTATTAAAAAAAGAGTTCCCAAATCTTGAACATGTTACACTTCCTTCCTACAACATAAAATACGCTAAAAAAGGAATGTTCTTTAAATTAAAATTAGCATTAAACCTTCCTAAATTAATCATTGCAGTTCAAGAAGAAAAACGGCTTGTTAATAAATTAGTTGAAGAAAAAAATCTTATTGGAATAATTTCAGATAATAGATTTGGTGTTTATCACAAAAGCATTCCTTCAATATATATTACCCATCAACTAAATGTTTTGAGCGGAGTAACTACTAAATTAAGCAGCAAAATACATCAGTATATTATTAAAAAATTTGATGAATGTTGGGTTCCTGATTTCAATAGAAACACCAATTTTAGCGGTCAGCTAAGTCAGGTATTTGATTCTAACTACAATTTAAAATACATTGGAACATTAAGTAGATTTAAAAGAAAAAGCAATCCGATTACTTATGACTATTTAATAATTTTATCAGGACCTGAACCTCAACGTACACTTTTAGAATACAAACTATTATCAGAACTAAAACATACTACTAAAAAAATTCTATTCATTAAAGGGATTGTTGAACACCAGCAACAAAAAATTACTACAAAAAATATTACCTATTATAATTACATGACTAGTTCCGAGCTAGAACATGCAATTAATAGTAGCGATATGGTTATTGCAAGATCGGGTTATACTACTATAATGGATTTAGCTAAAATGAACAAAAAGGCTTTTTTTATTCCTACACCTGGGCAATTTGAACAACTATATTTAGCGAAAAGACTTCAGACTTATAAATACGCTCCGTATTGCAAGCAAGATGATTTTTCTATTGAGAAGTTAAAGAAAGTTGAGGCTTATAAAGGGCTCTCAATAACAGATGAGGAAACCATAAATTTCTCTGAATTATTTAACTGCTTCTAACGTAAAAGAAAACTCTGAACCAACCCCATATTCACTCTCAATGTATATCTTTTGGTTATGAGCTTCTATAATATGCTTTACAATAGCTAATCCAAGCCCAGACCCCCCTTTGTCCCTAGATCCGGTATTATCGACTCTATAAAAGCGTTCAAAAAGCCTAGGTAAATGCGCAGCTTCTATCCCTATTCCATTATCAGTTACTCGTACTACAATTTTTTCTTGATTTAATTGCTCAACACTAACTTCCGTTGTTCCGTTATTTTGCCCATATTTAATAGAGTTTATAATTAAATTGGTAGCTACTTGCCTTATTTTTTCTTTATCTCCTTTTACAAGAATTGGTTTTGAATATGATTTATCAAAAATTAACCCTACTCCGTTTGATTGTGCTTTGATTTCAAACAATTCAAAAATTTCTTTTATCATTTCAATGACATCAAACTCGGATATTTTCAGGCTTAGATTACCTACTTCAAGTTTAGTAATTAAATCTAAATCATCTACAATATAAATAAGTCTGTCAACTCCTTTACTTGCTCTATTTAAGTATTTTTCTCTTACATTTTCATCCTCAGCCGCACCATCTAACAAAGTAAGAATATAACTCTGAATTGTAAACAAAGGAGTTTTTAATTCATGAGCAATATTCCCCATGAATTCTTTACGATATTCATCTCTAATTTGAAGGGTTTCAATTTTTAATTTATTCTCACGAGCGAATTTTTTCACATCACTCGTAAGTGTTGTAATATCAGTAGTAACAGCTTCCTGATGGAAGTTAGTTTTATCTAACAACGAAACCTCTTCATACGTTTTCTTTATTAAACTATATATAAATTTTTCTGACCGATATTGAATTACAAACAAACAAACTGCAAAGCAAACCACAATAAATCCTACGGCATTTGGGATAGTCAACTCGTTGTAAAAAAAAGCCACTAATAAAACACTCAATAATGTTGTTATCACCAAAGATGAATACAAGGCGAATTTGTATGTTTTTTTAATTTTCACTATTAGTTAACAACAAATTTATACCCTACTCCTTTTACTGTTTTAAAAGAATCGTTACCCACTTTTTCTCTTAATTTTCGGATGTGTACATCAATTGTTCTTCCTCCTACAACAACATCATTTCCCCAAACCGCATTTAAAATTTCATCTCGAGTAAAAACCTTACCTGGTTTTGAGGTTAACAAAAACAACAACTCAAACTCCTTTCTAGGCAAGACTAATTCCACTCCTTCTTTAAGTACTTTATATTCATCTCTATTAATCACTAATTGACCAATATTCAATGAGTTTTCATCCTTTTTCTCAACAGAAGTTCTACGTAGCAAACCTTTTACCTTACTTAACAACACTTTTGGCTTAATTGGCTTTGTTATATAATCATCTGCACCTGCATCAAAACCTGCAACTTGTGAATAATCTTCGTTACGAGCTGTTAAAAAAGTAATAATTGTATTGGACAACTCTGGTAGCTTTCTTAATTGCTCACATGCTTCAATACCGTCCATTTTTGGCATCATAACATCTAGAATAATCAAATTAGGTAATTCCTTCTTTGCGATTTCAATTGCTTCCAAACCATTAGAAGCTGTAAATACTTGATATCCACCTGACGACAAATTATACCCAACAATTTCTAGAATATCAGGCTCATCATCAACCAATAAAATCTTAACACTATCCGAACTCATTATCTAAATTTAATTTATGATCCTCAACCAAAGGTAGTATATAAATCAAACTTACAAACACAAACTCTATAAGATAACATTCTAATAACACGCATAACTTTTAGATAACATTGAATATCTCAATGTTATTTTATCGTTAAAATCAGTTGATTAACAAATGTATTCGACAAATGCAATTAATATTTTGTATTTTTGCAACTCATGTTTTACAAACTAATTAATACAATTATTATGAAAAAAATCTACTTTTTTTTAGTTGCCATGGCGGTAACTTCTTTGTCTTTTGGACAAACAACAGGTGATGTAGCATTTACTGCTTTTAACGCAGATGGTCAAGATGATTTGGCTATTGTAGCTCTAGCTGATATTGCAGCAAACACTACCATTTATATTTCTGACAATGAATTAAATGGGGCAGGTGGTTTTGTTGATGCTAATGAAGGAGAATTAACCTGGGAAACAGGTGGCGCAATAATTACAGCTGGTACTATTGTTACTTTCACTGATATTTCATTAGGTGTTGGTTCAACAATATCTCATGGATCGATTACTGCTGGATCAGGTTTAAACTTAGGGGCTGGAGGTGATGCTGTATTTATGTTTTTAGGTACTGACCCTAACACTCCAACAACTTTTTTAGCAGGTATCCAAAACGAAATTGGTAATGAAGGTGATTTAACTGGTTCTGGTTTAACTGCAGGAACAACTTTTGTAACTTTTACAACTTCTGGTAATCCAGATGGAGGAGAGTATACTGGACCAAGAGCCTCAGAAACAACGTTTTCTAATTATTTAGCACTAATTGGAAATCCTGCGAACTGGACTTTACCTGGTGATATTGGTAACGGTGAATTAATTTTACCAATAGATTTAACTCCGTTCTCAGAGGCAGCTATGGCAACACCAACAATTACTGTTGGAAGCGCTGTTTCAGGATTAGATTATTACGAAAATAACGGACCTTCTAACGAAGATACCTTTACAGTACAAGGAACTAACTTAACAGCAGACATTATGGTTGCTGCTCCTACAAACTTTGAAGTATCTACTACTTCTGGTTCAGGATTTGGCGCTTCTGTTAACCTTACACAAACAGGTGGAACTGTATCAACTCAAACAATTTATACTCGTTTAGCAGCTGGATTAACAAGCAATCCATATAGTGGAGATGTTACTGCATCATCTGCAGGAGCAACAAACAAAACCGTTGCTTTAAGCGGAACAGTTAGTCCTGATACCTCTCAAATTACAATTGGCGGGTCAGTTGGCGCTTTGAATTATATATTTGGAGCAGGACCTTCTATAGGTGATGATTTTACTGTTGAAGGATTATTTCTTACAACTGACATTGTTGTTACTGCCCCTACTAGCTTTGAAGTTTCATTAACTTTAGGTAGCGGATATGCTACTTCTGTAAATGTTCCTTTTGGTTCTGGTACAGTAGCAACAACAACAATTTACACTCGTCTTTCTGGTAGTTTAGCAGTTAACACATACATTGGTGATATCAACATTACATCTACAGGTGTTTCTACCGAAACTATTTCTCTAAATGGAGAGGTTTTTGGTGCCCCTACAAACACATTAGTTTTAACAGGTGTATATGACGGGCCTATATCAGGAACCCCTAAAGGTATCGAATTAGTAGCTTTAGCAGACATTGCAGATTTAAGCAAGTTTGGTATTAGTTCTATTACTAATGGAGCTGGTTCATCTGCCGGGGCTATTGAATATACTTTTCCTGCAGACGCTATCACAGCAGGTACGAAAATATTTTTATCTACTGAAAGTACGAACTTCAACTCTTTCTTTGGACAAGCAACGACCTATACTAGTGGGGTTGTTGGAATTAATGGTAATGATGCAATTGAACTTTATGAAAACGGAGTGATTATTGACACTTTCGGAGACGTTGATACAGACGGAACTGGAGAGCTTTGGGAATACATGGATGGATGGGCATACAGAAATGACGGAACAGGACCTGATGGAGGATTTGTTATAGGTAACTGGACATTTAGTGGAATTAATGTATTTGATGGATTAACAACAAATGCTGCTGCTGCTCCATCTGATTATCCTATTGCATCTTATGTACTATCAATTGCAAACCATAAAATTGAAGGTTTCAGTATATTCCCTAATCCAACAAACGGAAGCTTTATAACTATTACAACTGCTAACAATACTCCTAAAAATGTTCAAGTTTTTGACATGTTAGGAAAAAAAGTTATTGATCAAGAAGTTGCAACTAAACTTAATATTACTGCTTTACAAACTGGTATCTATATCATAAAAGTTACAGAAAACAATTTATCTGCAACTAAACGATTAATTGTTAAATAACAATTAAATCATACATTTTATCAAAAGCGCTCTAGTAAATAGAGCGCTTTTTTTTATTTTTGATATTATGCGTAAACTACTTTTTTTCACAACACTGCTTTTTACCTTTCTTACGTTTGGTCAAAATCCTACGTTAGCTAATGCTTTTTTCAGCAACGGAGAATTCAGTAAAGCACTATTAGAATACGATAAAATATTAGTAAAGCAACCCCATAGAACTGACTACTATATTAAAAAAATAAAATGTCATCAAGAACTTGAACAATACAGTATTGCTCAAAAATTATTAATCGAAAAATTAAGCAAGAGATATAGCCAACCACAACTATACGTAGAACTTGGATACAATTACACCTTACAAAAAGACAGCATCAATGCACGTAAAGCATACAATAACGCCATTAATGTCCTAGATAAAAACCCGAATTACGCACATACAATCGGACAAGGATTTGAAAAGTACAGTTTATTATCCGAAGCAGAAACTACTTACAATAAAGCAATAACTTTAAATAAAAATGCACCTTTTGATTTTCAGCTGGCTAATATTTACGGGCAACAAAATAAGATTGAAAAAATGTTTGACAGCTACTTAAAGCTGATTAAAAAAAACAAACAAAACACAACAACTGTTCAGAACTTAGTTGGGAGGTTTTTAAGTGACAATCCTAAAAATGAAAACAACATTTTATTAAAACGGGCTTTATTAAAAAATCTACAAACTACTCCTGATACTTTTTGGAACGAACAATTAAGCTGGCTATTTGTACAACAAAAAGAGTTCAACAAAGCTTTCACTCAAGAAAAAGCAATCTTTAAAAGAGAAGGAAAAACCTTAAATAGAATATTTAACCTCGGTATTTTAACCAAACAACAGGGTGAACTTGAAACTGCTCAGAAAATATTTACTTTTATTCAAAATCAACCTTTAGAAAAAGACACTAGAATTAGCGTACTTTCTTTTTTATTAGAAATGAAAGAAGTAACTAGCTCTTCTTCAGAATACAATTCAATTGCATCGGAATACAAAGCGGCAATAGATAGCTTTGGTGTAAACAATAGCACCCTTAAACTACAATTAGCTTACGCTAACTTCTTAGTATTTAAAAAGCACGATATTTCTTCTGCTATCAGTTTTTTAAAGAAAAACGAAAAACAATCTTTAGCAAAATTTGACAAAGCACGCTATCAAATGACACAAGCTGATATATTAGTAGCGGACGGAAAGTTTAATCAAGCATTATTGAATTATTCAAAGATTCAACGCCACCTAAAAAATAATATATTATCGCAGGAAGCACGGTTTAAAGTCGCAAAAACTAGTTACTACAAAGGTGATTTTGATTGGGCGCTACAACAACTAAAAGTATTAAAAACCTCAACATCTCAATTAATAGCCAATGATGCGTTGGACTTACATTTATTAATTAGCGACCATATAAATGAGGACTCACTTCACATTGCCTTAAAAAAATACTCTAAAGCCGATCTATTCGCTTTTCAAAACAAAAAAACTGAAGCAATAGCATTACTAGATGATATCTTAAACAAACATCCTGTAAACAAAATAGTAGATAACGTATTGTTCCTTCAAGGAAAACTATTAGAACTTCAAGGGAATAATGAACAAGCAAAAAGTAATTATGAACGAATTATCAATACTATTAAAGAGAGTGTTTTTGTAGACGATGCACTTTACAAACTTGCTTTTTTACAACTGAACACATTCAATAATACTAAAAAAGCTGCAGAATATTTCGAAGCAATTTTATTTAATCATGCTGATAGTATTCATTTTGTAGAAGCCCAAAAGATGTATCGTAAACTTCGAGGCGATACAATTGACAACAGTTAATCTATTCACAAAGTCGCTATTGCCTTAAAAAAGCCTATTTTTGCTTAAAATATTGAGCAATATGATTATTTATAATGTTACCATTAATGTAGAAGACAGCATTCATTACGACTGGCTATTTTGGATAAAACCACATATAAAAGAGGTGCTTGCTACAGGTAAATTTATTTCTGCTAAAATGACTAAAGTTTTAGTTGAAGAAGAAATGGAAGGAACAAATTACTCCATACAATACACCGCTAAAAGTAACGACGACTTGCAAGCATATTATAAAGAAGACGCACCTAGATTACGTGATGCTGGTATCGCTAAATTCGGATCAAAAATGCTAGCTTTTAGAACTGAACTATTACTTATAGAAGAATTTCATGCATAAAGAATTTAAAGCAACATCATTGTACATCATAAAAGCAGTAATGTTATTTGCAGCTGTAATTACAGCATTTTTAGTTTTCAATTTCATCATGATGCTTCTAAATGCTTTAATTCCAATTTGGTTATTTTACACCTTAAATGTAGTTTTTGTATTATTTACTCTACTGTTTCTTTTCATGCAATTGACCTCAAAAAAACCTGGTTTTATATTTCATGATGAGGGCTTTAAATACAAACGTAAAAATATTAACTACACTGAAATAAAGCACTTTATACCAACACAAGGAGGGAGCGAACCAGAAGTAGTTTTTCACGACAATAACACACATGTTCTAGAGCTATCTTGGTTTTCAAAAAAAGATCGACATGAAATCGAACAAATAATTGCAACAAATATTAAGTAATGGATAAGGTACGCGCGAAAAAACATTTAGGACAACATTTTTTAAAAGATGAAACTATTGCACAACAGATAGCTGATACTCTTACTTTAAAAAATTACTCAAAAGTATTAGAAATTGGCCCAGGAATGGGTGTGTTAACTAAATACTTACTTGATAAAGATGTTGACACATATGTTATTGAAATTGATTCTGAATCAGTTGAGTATTTAGGCGCTCATTATTTAAAATTGAGCAACAAAATAATTGAACAAGATTTTTTAAAATACAATATCAACGAAGTTTTCAATCAGGAACCTTTTGCAATAATTGGGAATTTCCCATATAACATTTCAACTCAAATTGTATTTAAAACATTAGAGATGAAAGAGCAAATACCTGAGTTTTCTGGTATGTTTCAAAAAGAAGTTGCGCAACGTATTTGTGCAAAACACGGAAGTAAAACCTACGGAATACTATCAGTCCTAGCTCAAGCTTTTTACCATGCGGAATATTTATTTACGGTTCCTCCAACCGTATTTAATCCGCCTCCAAGAGTAGACTCTGGAGTAATGAGATTAACTCGTAAAGAAGATTACAGCTTACCTTGTGGTGAAAAATTATTTTATCGCGTTGTTAAAACTGGATTTCAGCAACGCAGGAAAACTCTACGAAATAGCTTGAAGAGCTTAAATTTATCAGATGAAATAAGAATATTAGACGTATTTAATATGAGGCCAGAACAATTGTCCGTTCAAGAATTCATTGATTTAACCTGTCTCATAGAAAAAGATATCGCTACAAACTAGCTTTTCACTTTCGTTTAAAAAAGTATCTTTGTAATATGCAGTTTCAAATAGACCATAAAATAGTTAATCAAATTAAAGGGTTCATTCATGAAAATAATGACCTTCAATTAACTGAACTATTAAGTGAACTTCATCATGCTGATGTTGCGGAAATTCTTGAAGAATTAGATTTTGATCAATCTGTTTATATAATCAAGTTACTTAATAGTGAGCTAACATCAGAGATCATCACTGAGCTAGATGATGATATACGTGATAAAATACTTGATGCACTTTCTTCAAAAGAAATTGCAGAAAAAATTGACGAACTTGAATCTGATGATGCTGCAGATATTATTGCTGACTTGCCTAAAGACAAGAAAGAAGAGGTTATTTCATATTTAGATGATTTAGACCATGCTAAAGCTATTGTTGATCTTTTGCGTTATGATGAGGATACTGCAGGTGGTTTAATGCGTAAAGAACTTATAGCCGTAAAAGATAGCTGGACAGTTATGCATTGTGTAAAGGAAATGCGTAAACAAGCTGAAGCTTTTGAAAAAGTGCATACTATTTATGTTGTTGATGATGATGATATTTTAAAAGGACGCTTGTCATTAAAGAGCCTTTTAACTACATCTACAAAAACACCGATTAAAGATATTTATGATCCTAAAATCACTTTTGTTAAAGCAGAAGAGGATGATCAAGAGGTTGCAAATATCATGCAAAAATACGATTTAATAGTTATGCCTGTTGTTGATGAAATGGGAAGACTTGTTGGTCAAATTACAATTGATGACATCGTAGACGTTATTAAAGATGAAGCTGATAAAGATTACCAAATGGCCGCTGGTTTAACTCAAGATGTTGAGGCTGGTGATACTATTGTTCAACTTACCAAAGCACGTTTGCCATGGTTAATTTTAGGCCTCTTTGGAGGAGTAGGTGCTGCTGCAATAATGGGTACTTTTGAAGACATCATGAAAACCCATGCTATATTATTTTTATTTACTCCATTAATAGCCGCAATGGCAGGGAATGTTGGAGTACAATCGAGCGCAATTATCGTTCAAGGATTAGCAAATAACGATGTAAAAGGAAGCATCGCAAATCGACTATGGAAGGAGCTACTCTTAGCTATTGTAAATGGAATAATCTTATCCATACTTTTATTTATCTATACATTTAGTGCAGAAGCTGATTTTAAAACATCGTTAGCAATTTCAATTTCTTTGTTCAGTGTAATTATTATGGCAGGAGTAATAGGTACTTTTATTCCATTGTTCCTAGATAAAAGGGGAATAGATCCTGCTATTGCTACAGGTCCATTTATCACTACAAGTAATGACATTTTCGGAATTTTAATTTATTTTATGATTGCGCAATTGATACTTGGCTTCTAACATCAAGTTGAAACAAAAAATAAAAAGCAACATTCGGGTGAAACGTTGCTTTTAAACCAAGGGGTTAATTCGGGTAAATATAATTTATTTTTGTAATAAATAGTTTTATTTAAAAAAGAGGCTGACTCTAAAACCAGCCTCTTTACCTAAAACCAACTTAAAAATTAACTTATATAAACAAAAAACTAATTTGTTTGTATACATATATAACACCTAAAATAACCTTTTACCCTACCCCTCATAATTTTTTTTGATAGTTAAAAAATAACGACTAGCTTTAACAACTCTAAAAACACTTATCTTTTTATAAATATGTCAGATTCCGAAAATGAAGATATTAGCTTATGCAAGGAAAAAAGCTTTCAAGCCTTTTTCAATACTAATGCTACTTTATTACGAAACTACCTATACTATAAATTCGGTAGGCTTGAGGATATAGATGACATTGTTCAAGATTCCTTTATAAAATTATGGGACAACTGTACTAAGGTGACAACCGATACTGCAAAAAGTTATTTGTTCCGAATAGCAATCAACCAAAGTAACAGTTTACTTCGACACGAAACAGTCAAACTGAAACATCAAAAAGAAGTAAAACATATTAATAATAATATTACTAATGAATCACCAGAATATATTTTAGAAGAAAAAGAGTTCCTGGTAAAACTAGAAAAAGCTATTTCTTCTTTACCTGACAGACAGCGAGAAGTATTTTTATTGAATAGAATTGAAAAAAAAACATATCGTGAAATTGCTGAACTATCTAGTGTTTCAGTAAAAGCTATAGAGAAACTAATGCATAAGGCTTTACTTAAGCTTAGGGTTGAAATAGAGAATCTCCCCTAAAGGGGTAGGGTATTGTGTTTTTATAACGTTTTATATTTAGAAGCGAATAAATGAAAATGAATAAATTAGACGACATATTCCTATCACGATGGCTAAATAATGAGCTTTCAGAAGATGAATTGAATCAATTCAAGTCTTCAGAACATTATAATACCTATGTGAATATTATTAAGGGCACTGATAAATTACAAGCTCCTAGCTATAATTTAGATAAAACCTTTTCGGATATTAAAGAAAAAAGAAATACAACTATTCATCTAAATACACCATCTAAAAATAGATGGCAATGGGGAGTTGCTGCTTCAGTGATATTACTTATTGGATTTTTCGCATACTTTAATTTTTTCAATACCACTGAATTTTCCAGTGATTACGGAAAACAATTGGCATTTGAATTACCTGACGGATCTAAAGTATTACTAAACTCAAAATCTACAATTACATTTAACAAACAGAACTGGGGCACAAACAGAACATTAGAACTTAACGGAGAAGCCTTTTTTGATGTTGAAAAAGGAAATACGTTTACGGTAGAAACTTCTCAAGGTAATGTAAGTGTTTTAGGGACTGAATTTAACGTAAATGCAAATACCGACTTCTTCAAAGTATCTTGTTATGAAGGAAAAGTTAAAGTATCTGATAATTCAAACGGCAGCAATCACATACTTACTCCATCTTTAGGTTATCAAAACATAAAAGGGAGTAATCCAATTGCATTAAACTTTAGTAGCGTGCAACCTGAATGGATCGATAATCTATCAGTATTTAAAAGCACTCCAATAAAACATGTATTTAAAGCTTTAGAAAAGCAATATAAATTACAATTTGAATACAATAATTTTGACGACACTATATTATTCACTGGGTCGTTCCCTAATAATAATAAAGAAATTGCATTAAAAACTGTTTTAAAGTCAGTAAATTTGAAATATACTACTCAAGGGAATAGTATTATTTTAGAAGACTAAACAACAGCTATGAAGCAATTCCTTTTAGGGTTTTTCGCTTTTCTTTTTTCAATATCTATTTTTGCTCAAAAACAAACTGTATTTGAGCAAGATTTTTTACCTATAGTCTTACCAGAAATAGAACAATTTTACAAGGTTAGTTTTTCTTATACCGACACTTTGGTTGAAACAAAAAAAGTATCTGTAATTCTAGATGAGCTAGTCGATTTAGAATCATTGTTACTAACATTATCCTCCCAAACAAATTTAAAGTTTGAACTTATTAATAAAACCAATATTGTTATATCATCGTTTAAAGAAACTGATTTAATAGCTGTGTGCGGTCAATTATTAAGTAAGAATGAGATCGTTGCAAACGCAGTTATAGAAATAAATAATACGTACTATTCTAGTGATGAGAATGGCTCATTTAAAATAAACAACATACCATACAACTCAATAATTGAGATTAGTTCATTTGGAATAAAAACCAATATTATTAAAGCTATTGATTGTACCTACCCGGATTGTATTACCATTAATTTAACTGAGAAAAAAGAGCTCCTTGATCAAATTGTAATTGACGAATATTTAACTAGTGGAGTCTCAAAAAATGTAAAACAAACCACGATTCACACTAAAAAATTAAATTTACTTCCTGGTTTAATTGAACCCGACATATTGGAAAGTATTCACCAAATTCCTGGAGTTAGTAATTTAAATGAAACCGTGAATAGCATACATGTTAGAGGTGGGAATTCCGATCAGAATTTAGTGCTATGGAATAGCATTAAGACTTACAATAACTCTCATTTATTCGGAGCAATATCAGCCTTTAACCCATACATTACTGACAAAGTACACTTTATTAATAAAGGTACGAGCGCTAAATATGGTGAACGTATTTCGAGTGTTATTGACATTACCACTAATTACAAGGCAACAAATAAAGTATCAGGAGGAGCTGGCTTTAATTTACTACATGGAGATGCGTTTCTTGATATTCCTTTAATTAAAGACAAACTATCTGTTTTGGTTTCTGGACGAAGATCCTATGCTGATATATACAAAACATTTGCTTTTAAAAATTATGCCTCGAAAATTTTTCAAAACACAAAAATATTCGACAATACGCTGGAGTTTAGTAAATCGAAAAACATTTTTTGGTTTTACGATTACACAGTCAATGCAGCCTATAAAGCAACTGATAAAGACTTGATTAAATTCAATTATATATATAATAAAGATTTTTTAATTTTTTCAGCCATAAGTACCGATGAGAATCATTTATATACTGATATTTTAAAGACTCAAAATGAAGGATATAATTTAGAGTGGGAAAAAGAATGGTCAAAAGAATTCAGTCATCAAATAGATAGTTATTTTTCTGAATATTCTTTGGATTATAAATTTAGTAATGAATCTAATTCAGGTATTTATTCCAATACTAAAACTAATCAAATAAAAGACTTTGGAGTAAATTTGAATTTTAAATATGATGTTGCAGAACACAAACAACTAAATTTTGGATATCAGTTTTCAAATAAAAACTTTAAATATTCATTTAACGACAGTACTCCTACCCAAACCATGCTCCTTGATGCTGCTAATGACAATACAAATTCCAATAGTATTTACAGTGAATATCAGGTAAATAAACCAAAGGATTATTTGTACTCTATTGGACTTAGAGCCAATAAATATAGTAGTTCTCAAAAATTATATATCGAGCCTAGAGCAGTACTTCAGAAGTTTGTAATCCCTGAATTTAGTATTAATACATCAATAGAATATAAAAGTCAGTATGTAAATAAAATTCAAGAATCTGTTATTAGTAATTTATCGCTTGAAAATCAGATTTGGGCACTTTCTAACAAAACTGACTTACCTGTTTTAACAAGTTACCAATACACCATAGGCGCAAATTATTCAGAAAATAAATGGATAGTTGATTTTGAAGCTTATTTCAAAAAAACAAACAACATCAATACTTTAGATTTTGATTTTAATAATCAAGCTATATATACATACCATATTGGAAGTTCAAGCATACAAGGAGTAGACCTTTTTATTAAGAAGCAGTTGAGAAGCTATAACACCTGGTTATCATATTCGTTTAATAGTGCCAAATATCGTTTTGAAGAGCTAAATAATGGCAATCCATTCCCTAGTAACATAAACATTGATCACACCATAAAATGGTCTCATTTTTATAAATGGAAAAAAGTAGATTTTTCATTAGGCTGGATGTGGCATAACGGAAAACCGTATACAAAAATCAACACTATTACTAATACAAACGGTACACTATCACATTCATACGATAACTTAAATACAGAAAACCTACACGTATATCATCGATTAGATTTTTCTGCTGTGTACAACTTTAGGCCTCATAGAAATAAAAAAATAAAATACAGGTTAGGCTTTTCAGTGTTAAACCTATATAATAGAAGGAACATCATCAACAAAGACATTCGTTTTTCAAACAATACCTCAAATGAATTAAACATTAGTGATATTAGAGGTACAGAAATATCTCCAAATATTGTACTGAGAGTATTTTGGTAATACTCCCAGCACTTTAATTTTCCTTATTACTTTACTAATACCTTCGTAGTAAACTCACCATTTATAGTTTTCACACCTATAATATACCCTCCAATACTTAATCCGTTAGTTTCAAGCTTTTGATTTCTATTATTTGAAAGCACATTAAAAGTATATACTGACTGTCCTAAAACATTATACATTCTAACTGATTCAATTTTTTCTAGTGTAGGATTACTAATAACAATACTGTTTTCTGAATTAGAATAAAAAACATCGATAGAATCTTCTAACTGATTATTTACTATATTAAGAACTGAATTATTAAAAACAATTTCAAAACGATTTAAGTATTCTCCAACTGAAAGGTTAACTTCATATTCGCTATTTTTTAAATCACGATATACATTAGTTTCTTTATCATGTAAATAAATAAACTGTGAAGCTTCAATATTTTCAAGCCCATCTAAGCTAAACTTCATCAATCCACCTTCAGCAACTTTAACTCCTAGAGGTAAAACTTGATCAACATCAAAGTTGTTTACAGCTTGTATCACGAACTTACTTTCATTAATTACCCAGAAACCATCTTCAGCATTTTCTTCAACTAAAGGAGCATCAAAACCAAGTTCAAAACTATTTGTCGTTGCCTCATCAACTCCTGCAAGCAATTGGCGGAAATATCCAGAAGGAGTTTGAATCATCAATCTAAACTTCTGTCTTTCATCTGCTGAAGTGTTATAGGTTATATTTGCATTTCTAAAACTAACTGAAGGATCTGAAATTTCTGTTTTAAATGAACGCTGACTATTTTTAAATGTAATATCACCTCCTGCTACAGTAGCTGTTGTATTTGCTAAACTAGCGTCTAAGAATGCAAAAACAAAGAACCCTTGGTTTAAACTAACATACCTTAAAGGGATTTTTGTCCCTAAAGCTCCATTATTATCAATTCTCGCATCATTAGAAATAGCCTTTACACCTCCCATTAAAGTATATGAAGCATATCCCCCAACATATTCAGCTAAATTATGCGAAGCTCCAGCAAAATGATCCCAGAAATACAATGCTCCATTAAATACGTTATCTGATGCATTTCCTCCATTATCCTTAATATTATCTAAGATAAATTGATTCGCATCTAAAGCTGATAAATATGGGTTCCCAATTAATCTATCATTACCTAAAGCTATCGGCAAAATTACATCTCCATTATATGGTCTACCTTTGAATACATAATTTTGATTATCCGTTACCGACGCCAAACCTGAAGACCCTTTCATAGTATATCCTTCTCCTGGCAATAAATTAGTGTTCTCTCCAATTGAAATCCATGAATTATAATCATCATGCAATCCATTGAATTTGAATAACCAGTAACTACTTATTGTTATTGGAGATGTTAATGCTCCATCTGCAGCTGTATGTGCTGGTTGAAAGTTAATAGTTTGTGGTGTTGCTGAAGTTGTACCATCAGATAATGCTCCTGCGATAGTATAATTACCATTTACACTAGGAACTCCTGTTCCTTTAGTCCCTAACCCCGAACCTATAGCTCCTACAGTAGATGACCAATAATTATAGTTAAAACTAAGTCCCGTTCCTTGTTGGTCTCTTTCTACAAATCCACCACTGTCGTTATCAAGAATACTTCCTTCATCTTGAATAAACTGCGATTCACCTATCAGATCAATTGATCCGTCTAACTCTATATAATGAGTAACTCTTAAACTTTGACCCGAATTTAATTCATCTTGAGCTTCAATCGGATCAGCTATTGTCAATTTCGTATTTGTTGTATCAGAAATCAATCCTAATACTGTTATGTTTTTATTACCTGAAATAATATCATGAGACGTTTGTACAATATTCCAATCAATTGGAGTTACACCATCAACTCCCATAGCGTTTGGCGCATCCCAAACAGAATCACTGTACAACCACGGTGTTGCTGCTGTAACATCTCCCCATTCACCATTTCTTACTGAAACATATGGTAAAGGTGCTGTTTGCAACTCTATTGTAGTAATATTTTTTGGTGATCCGTGTTTAGTATTACTTGACTGATCTTGAATTCTATCATTCACCATTGGATAATACCCTTCTAAATTAGCCCAAGTTAGTCCACCAGACACATCTAATGGCACCACTTTCCCTCTTACATTAGCTCCATTTTGTTCAATTTCTTGATTCATCATTTGGTGTAATTGAGTAGTTGTTAACCCTACATTCCAAACACGAACCTCATCAATGAAACCATCGAAATAGTGCTTAGGAACTGCTGGTGTATTACTATCATAACTCGCTCCTAAAAGACACTTTTCTGCTCCATTTACTGGAGATCCAATTGGAGATCCAGTAGCTACTTCTATTCCATCTATAAATAATTTTGCTGTAGCACCATCATAAGTTGATGCGATATGATACCATCTGTTATTTGTTATTGCATAAGGGGAAACCAAGTTTATTTGTACTGAACCAGTATTATCATACCAAACTAAGTTTGGAAAACTATTATTTAACTTTAAATGATATCCTCTTTGATTTCCTGCGCCAACTTTCATATCTCCTTTAGATATAATTGTACCTGTTGCAACTGTTGCTTCTTGTAAAACCCACGCTTCTAAAGAAAATGCTCCTGTGAAATCATGATTATCTCCAAAATCTACATGATCATTTAATCCATCAAAGTCGATAGCCGCACTTGGTGATCTCCAATCAGTATCTGGACCAGCATCAAAACTTGGATGAGAACTTGGGTTTAGGTTAATATTTGTTGGGTCTACTGCAGCAGTGTCGTTATCAAAGCCATCATCCAAACCATCCAGATCACTATCTGTACCAATAAATAACCCCGTATTAGCATTTGGCGCATCCGCACCATTTATTACTCCATCTCCATTAGTATCGTGTCCTTCAACTGCATCAATTTCTTCTGAATTATCAGAATCTAAATCTAAATAATCTGGTGTTCCATCCCCATCTGAATCAACTGGGATTACACCGCTTCCTCCAAAGTTCACAGTATCATTATCATAACTATCATCAATCCCATCTACGGTTCCAGCTGTTTCTGTATCCATATATGTTAAGGTAACATATGCTCCAGTACTTTGAGCTTCTGAGTTATCAGTAACTCCATCATCATCTGAATCTATATCCATAAAATTAGGGAAACCAATTCCATCAGCATTCTTATTTGGGTAGCTGTTAGGAAAACCATCACCAGTTGTATCGGCTCCAGTTATTAAAATACTTCCAGCTCCATCATAAGCATCATGATATCCATCATTATCAGTATCTGTAAATCCATCTATCATACCATTTCCATCCGTATCCTGATCTCCAGCTTCTCTTAAATCTACAATACCATCATTATCTGAATCTAAATCTATTCTATTTACTAATGTATCTCCATCAAAATCATAATTCGGTATAGTTGTAACTTCTAAACTAAAATATGTAAAAGGTGTTGTGTCATATAAATCAACCAATCCATCACCATCTGTATCTAAT
>JAWUYQ010000052.1:0-7964 GCA_034110725.1 Flavobacteriaceae bacterium | reverse complement strand
TTCAGTTGTTGAGGATGCTGGGTTATTGAAAATGGATTTCCTGGGGTTAAAAACACTAACCTTAATTAAGGATACCGTAAAACTGGTAAAACTGAAACATAACGTTGACCTTGATCCAGAAACTTTCGATTTAGAAGATGTTAAAACATACGAGTTATTCCAGCGTGGAGAAACAGTAGGGATATTCCAATATGAATCTGCAGGAATGCAGAAATATATGAAGGAATTAAAGCCGACTGTTTTTGCCGATTTAATTGCAATGAATGCCTTGTATCGTCCTGGTCCGATAGAATATATTCCTAGTTTTATTGATAGAAAACACGGGGTTGAGGAAATAGTGTATGATCTAGAGGCGAGTAAAGAATACCTGGAGGAAACTTATGGTATTACAGTTTACCAAGAGCAAGTAATGCTATTGTCGCAAAAATTAGCTGACTTTACCAAAGGTGAGGCCGATGTATTGCGTAAGGCAATGGGTAAAAAGCAAATTTCAGTACTAGCTAAAATGAAGCCTAAATTCATTAAGCAAGCTGGAGAAAAAGGACACGATGAGACGGTTTTAGAGAAAATTTGGACGGATTGGGAAGCATTTGCATCCTATGCCTTTAACAAGTCGCACTCTACATGTTATGCTTGGATAGCTTATCAAACAGCATTTTTAAAAGCACATTATCCTGCAGAATATATGGCTGCGGTATTATCCAATAATATGAATGATATCAAGCAGGTTACTTTTTTTATGGATGAATGCAAGCGAATGGGACTTCAGGTTCTTGGGCCTTGTGTAAATGAATCCTATTATAAGTTTACAGTAAATGATCAAAACGCTGTTCGGTTTGGAATGGGAGCTGTGAAAGGAGTAGGTAGTGGTGCTGTTGCAACTATTGTTGCTCATAGAGAAAAAGACGGAAAATATAAATCTGTTTTTGATTTAGCCAAGCGAATTGATTTACGTTCTGCTAACAAAAAAGCATTAGAGAATTTAGCTTTAGCTGGAGGGTTTGATACGTTTGAAGGAACTCATAGAGCTCAATATTTATTTGATGCTGGCGATGGGCAAATGTTCATTGAAAAAGTGTTAAAATATGCAGCTAAATATCAGGAAAGTCAAAATTCGTCTCAAGTAAGTTTATTTGGAGAGGCTTCTGATGTTCAAATTCCAGAGCCAGTTGTTCCGCCTTGTGATGACTGGGGGACAATGCAGAAGTTATCTCAAGAACGTGATGTTGTAGGTGTTTTTATATCGGGACATCCGTTAGATGATTTTGAAAATGAAATCAAGTATTTTTGCAATTCTAATTTAGGTCATTTAAAAGACTTAGAGCCTCTGGTTAATAGAGAGGTGTCATTTGCAGGAATTGTAACAAGTGTAGAGCATAGGGTATCTAAAAATGGAAAAGGATGGGCTATGTTTACTATCGAAGATTATAAAGAGGCTTATGAATTCAGAATATTTGGAGAAGAATATTTAAAGCAACGTCACTTTTTAATTATCAACTCTTTCGTATACGTGAAATTATTTGTAAAACCTGGCTGGGTAAACAAGGAAACAGGTAAAAGGAGTGATCCAAGAATTCAATTTAATAGCTTTGAGCAGTTACAGGATGTAATGGATAAACAGTCAAAAAAATTGACTATTCAACTGAATATTAATGATTTGACAAATGAAAAGGTAATTGACTTAAAGGATACGATAAGAAATCATAAAGGAGAAAAACAATTGAGTTTTATAGTGTATGAAATGCAAGAGAAACTGAAGGTGACTATGATTAGTAGAACGGAGAAGATAAATATTACAAATGAATTTCTTGATTTGTTAAAAGAACAAGAGATTAAATATAAGATGAATTAAATTTTTCTATTAAGAAAACTGATACTTGTATAGAAAAATCCAATACTTGTGACTGTAAGGAATAGTAAAATAATTGACTACATTTGTGAATAGATTAAATAATTAAAAATAAATAAAATGGCATTAGAAATAACAGACGCAACATTTGAAGAGGTAGTATTAAATTCAGACAAGCCAGTATTGGTTGATTTCTGGGCAGCTTGGTGTGGACCATGTAGAATGGTTGGGCCAGTTATTGATGAAGTGAGTACTGAATATGAAGGAAAAGCTGTAGTTGGTAAAGTTGATGTAGACGCAAACCAAGAATTTGCAGCTAAATACGGAGTTAGAAATATCCCAACGGTATTATTATTCCACAAAGGAGAAATGATTAGTCGTCAAGTAGGAGTATCTCCTAAAAATGTATATACTGATGCAATTGATGCAGCATTATAAACATTAATAAAATAGAATAAAATAAAAAGGTTTGGCATTGTGTCAAACCTTTTTTATTTTTAGAAGATCAAAGCATCATATGTCTATTAAAACTGAATTACAAAACTCTAAAGTATATTTCAATCTACAATTATTGGCGTCCCAAGTTGTAGAAGGAATGATTACAGGTATTCATAAAAGTCCATTCCATGGATTTTCTTCTGAATTTGCTGAGCATAAAGTTTATAACAATGGGGAAAGCACCAAGCATATTGATTGGAAGTTATTTGCTAGAACCGATAAGTTGTATACTAAAAAATATGAGGAGGAGACTAATTTGCGTTGTCATTTAATTATTGACAATTCCGCTTCAATGCATTATCCAAAAAGAAAGAGTTTCTCAGTAGATAATTTGAATAAAATTGGATTTTCAGTTTTGGCTAGTGCAATACTAATGAATTTATTAAAATAGCAAAGAGATGCTGTAGGTTTAAGTGTTTATGGTAATTCCTATGACTTTCATATTTCAGAAAAAGGAAGTGAACGACACTTTAATTTAATTACAAATCAATTAGAACAGTTATTAACGTCAAAGCCAAAAATAGCAGACACTAATACTGTTAAGTACCTGCATGAAATTGCTGAGAAGTTGCATAAAAGGTCATTGGTTTTCTTTTTCACGGATATGTTTCAGTATTCATCAAATAAAGAAGAACTGTTTGGTGCTTTAAAGCATCTGAAATATAATAAGCATGAAGTAGTATTGTTTCATACCTTAGATTATAAAACAGAAGTTAATTTTGATTATGATAATACTCCTAAGAGTTTTGTTGATGTTGAAACAGGTGAAAAAATTGATTTATATCCAGAAAATATAAAAGAGGAATTTTCTGAAAAAATTAAAGTTTACATTGATGAAGTGAAATTGGAATGTGCTAAATATAAAATAAAGTATGTTTCAGTTGATATTTCTGAAAGTTTCGAAAAAATAGTGAATACTTATTTGGTTGAAAAACAGAAGTTTGGTTAGTTGTGTGAAATTAATTCAAAAAAAACGAGTTATTTCTTTGGTAGAGAGCTAAACCTGTTCTATATTTGCACTCGCTATACGCAAACGGGCTGGTAGTTCAGCTGGTTAGAATACATGCCTGTCACGCATGGGGTCGCGGGTTCGAATCCCGTCCAGACCGCAAAATAGCAAAAAAAGCTCCACGGAATTGGAGCTTTTTTCTGCGCCAAACGTTAGTTGTGTTGTTTTGACAAATGTTGTGTTTGTCAATGGTTTAGTAGTAAACCGATGGAAAGCTTCCCAAAATTCCTTTTAAGGATCATCGGGTTGCTTTTTTTATTTCACCCCCTTTCCAATTATATTTTTCATATTCTAATTGTAAAACACCCTCATTATTAATGTGTTAAATATCTAGTTGTATGATTATTTATTCAACTACAAATTTATAGAACACATGCATCATAAATATATTTATTAAAAGTGTTTTTTTTCTTTGTAGGTAGCTAAATCTGTTCTATATTTGCACTCGCTATACGCAAACGGTCTGGTAGTTCAGCTGGTTAGAATACATGCCTGTCACGCATGGGGTCGCGGGTTCGAATCCCGTCCAGACCGCGAAATAGTATAAAGCTCCTAATTTATTAGGAGCTTTTTTTTGTGCTTTATTCTGAGTAAAGCCTAGGGTTTTGATATTAGTTTGGTAACATTTTTCTAACTATAGGTTTATAAGTAAAATCAATATTTGCATAGTTAACAGTTGAAAAAGATAATTATTGGGTAACAAAAAATGTTTTTTGATAACTATATAGTAAATAAACAGTGTTTTTTATTTCTATTTAACAGTTTAACTACTTAAAATATCTGTTTGGCATCTTTTTTTTGAGATTAACTTATAAAAAACTAACTTAAATGAAAATATAATAGCGTGTATGTTGGTACTAAACAAAAATATATTATTCATAATCAGTTTTCTATTAACTTCTTCAGTGCTATTTGCTCATGGAGATTTGTCAATTAGAATTGAGCTGAAAACAAAAGAAATAAAAAAAGATGGTCATAATTCAGAATTATACTATGAGCGCGGTGTGTTATATCAACAGCATATTGAATATAAAAAAGCAATTAAAGATTATAAAAAGGCAAAAACGTTAGGAAGTGACAATAGACTTTTAAACTTTAAATTATCTGAAGCCTATTACGAAAGCAAAAAATATAAGAAAGCTTTAGGGGTTGTAATGTTGTGTTTCGGATTAGAAAGACAAAATGTAAATGTATATAAGCTTAAAGCTAGAATATTGTTTAAGTTAGGGCGTTATAAGGAAACAATGGTGGCTTATAAATATGTAGTTGATAATACTATTGATATTAGGCCTGAAGCGATAATAGAATATAGCACTATTATTTTAACTATTGATAGTTTGAATTATAAAGGGGCGCTAGAAGCAATTGAACTTGGTTTAGAAAAAGTAGGGAGGAATACAGTTACTTTTCAGTTAAAAAAAATTGAGTACTTAAAAAAATCTCATCAAGTTGATGCTGTTTTAGCTCAATACAATCAGCTAATAAAAAATAGTGCCCGAAAGGAATTTTGGTATTATGAAAAAGGCAAGTATCAAAATAATGTAGATAGGAATACTGCAGCTAATATTTCCTTACAGCAAGCAAAAATGGCAATACAGTTGTTGCCATTAAAATTTAAAAACACCATAGCAATTAAAAAATTGCAAACCCAAATCAACGAACTTGAAAAACTGATGTATTATGATTAACAAAACTACTTTGTATTTTTTACTGTTTTTTTCTACAGCTCTTTTCTCGCAAACTACTTTTTTTTCCAGCGGAGCAACCTGGAAGTATTTAGATAATGGATCTGACCAAGGAACTGCTTGGTATGGAGTCGGTTTTGACGATTCCTCGTGGTCGTCTGGTGCATCGGAATTAGGTTATGGCGATAGCCAGGTAACAACAGTTGGATATGGGCCAGATTCTAATAATAAATACTCAACTACTTATTTTAGGAAAACATTTAATGTTATTGATCATACCTTGTTTAATGATTTAGTACTAGAGGCTATTCGTGATGATGGGATGGTTGTGTATTTAAACGGAGTGGAAGTTTGGAAGGACAATATGCCAACTACATTTGATTATTCCACGTTAGCTACAGCAACAGTTGGAGGTAGTGGTGAAACTACTTGGCTTACAAAAACTATTGGTAGTAATTTGGTTACAGGAAATAATACAATAGCAGTAGAAATACACCAAAGGAACGGAACCAGTTCTGATATTAGTTTTGACTTTAAACTGACAGGGTATGCTGCAATTCCTGTAGCAGTTGTTAGAGGCCCATATTTGCAAACAGGTACTTCAACTAGTGTGATAGTAAAATGGAGAACAAATACTTCAACTGAATCAATCATTAATTTTGGTACATCGTTGGGTGTACTGACTAGTAGTGTTACAGATAATTCCTTACAAATTGATCATGAAATTCAGATAACAGGTTTGTTGCCAAACACAAAATATTATTATGAAATTGCAGATGCTGATGGTGTCTATGTTTCGGAAAGTGTAGATATGTTTGTTCAAACGGCACCGAACGTTGGAGATAAACAGTTTTTTAGGGCTTGGATTTTAGGAGATGCTGGTACTGCAAATCAAGATCAGAGAGATGTGAGGGATCAATATTATAGCTATGTAAATACTGCATTAACGAATCCTGATCAAACAGATATGATGTTGTTTTTAGGAGATAATGCATATAATGATGGTACTGATACGGAGTACCAAGCAGCGGTATTTGATATTTATCCTGATATGCTTAAAAAATCAGTAACGTGGTCTACTTTAGGGAATCATGATGGGCATTCAGCAACATCTAGTTCAAATCCAGGAGCGTCAACAGGTCCGTACTATGATATATTTACTTTTCCTACTGCTGCAGAAGCTGGTGGGGTGTCATCAGGAACCGAAGCTTATTATTCATATGATTATGCAAATATTCATTTTATAGTACTGGAATCTCATCAATTGTATAATGATGCTGCACAAATAGCGTGGTGTACATCGGACATGCAAGCAACTACACAAGATTGGATAGTAGCAATATTTCATCATCCACCATATACAAAAGGGTCGCATAATTCCGATTCGGAAACGCAGTTAGTGGCTATGAGGAATACCTTTTTACCAATTCTAGAAGATAATGGGGTAGACTTAGTACTAAGTGGTCATTCTCATTCCTACGAACGTTCTTACTTTATAAATGGTCATTATGGTGTTTCTAGCACATTTAATTCTGGAACACATACAGTAGGAGCAAACGGTAGTGGGGCAGGAGGATTAGGTGTAGAATATCAAAAAACCGAAAGTGATACCGAAGGAGCAGTATATATTACTGCTGGGTCGTCTGGGAAAATTTCAGGAGGCGCGTTAAATCATAATGCAATGTATGCTTCAATAAATGAATTAGGCTCTTGTGTGTTGGAAATTGAAAACGATGGCGCTACAGCTCAAAACTTAACCGTTAAGTTTTTAAATGATAGTGGAAACATAACGGATGAATTCATAATTAATAAAACTGGCTTTACATTATCAGTAGAAGATGAAGTGATAAAGAATGAATCAATAAGTATTTATCCAGTTCCTGCTAATACAAAAGTTAATATCACTTTACTTGATAATGAAAAACTTGAAAACGTAAAAGTTTATAATATTATAGGAGCTTTAGTCTTTGACGGTAATGAAGAGGTAATTGATGTTTCTAATCTTCAGTCTGGAAGGTATTTAGTTAGTGTTAAAACAAATGCGAATCAATACTATAAATCTATTATAGTGAAATAATTATACGTTTCACGACCGAAATATCAAGTAAGCATTTGTTAACAAAACAAGTTAAAAACATAATGAAACTTCAGTAAATAACACTTAAACTTGATAAATAACCAATAAACGCTTTTATTTTGTGGTTATATCATAATTATATATATTTAAATCAATAACTAATATATTACGCATAAAAATGGGGAAAAAGGAATGAGTTGAATTAAAAAAATCAAGCATTATGTCAAACAAAACTACTTTTTCAAAACACACACTGTTACTTATACTATTTACTTTAGCAACAGTGTTTTCATTTAGTCAAACACTTCAGGTTTCAGGAAACGGAACAGCAATAGCTAATCCTGACATGACTCCATTAATACTTGATGATACTGATTTTGGTAACGTATCCATAGGAGGTTCTAATTCAAATACTTTTACATTACGTGTTACTGGAGTAGATATTAATGGTATTTTAGTTAATATAACTGGTTCTACGGATTTTTCTCCAGCAGTTTCCTTGATAGGTCAGATAAAAAAAAATAAAACTAAAAATCATGTAATTACTTTTACACCTAGTTCTATGGGTTTAAAAACAGCGATTGTAACCATAACATCAACAACCGGTGGAGCTAATACACCTTATGTATTTGCAATTCAGGGTAATGGCGTGGCTCCTTCACCAGAAATTGATATAGTTGATAGTGGTTCGAATGGAATTTCTAGCGGTAGTGGAAATAGTCCCTCTGTAGCAAATAGCACAGAGTTTGGGTCAACAGACAGTTTAACGCCAATTAATGTAACGTATACTGTAGAGAATACTGGTTCAGGAGTGTTAAACATAGCTTCTGCTATTAGTAGTAATGC
>JAWUYQ010000051.1:0-8788 GCA_034110725.1 Flavobacteriaceae bacterium | reverse complement strand
CTTTTTTGTTACAAATTAGGAATAACATTTTTTTTATATCAAAAAAATGTTATTTTTGACGCAAGTTAGTTTAACTCAGAGCCTTTAAATTAAATTGTTTCCCCAAAACGATTTAATGCTCTGAGTTTTTTGTTTTACAGTAAATTCAAATTACACTTTTATATCGTGAAATATTCACGATATTTGCATTTCTAAAAATTATTACTATATGTCAGACGATAAGAAAATTATATTTTCCATGGATAAGGTTTCAAAAACCTATCAAAGTACAGGGAAACAAGTATTAAAAGATATTTACTTAAGTTTCTTTTATGGAGCTAAAATTGGTGTTTTAGGATTGAACGGATCTGGTAAATCTACTTTACTTAAAATTATTGCTGGTTTAGAGAAAAACTATCAAGGTGATGTTACTTTTTCTAAAGAACATACTGTAGGATATTTAGAACAAGAGCCACAATTAGATGAAACAAAAACCGTTATGGATATTGTAAAAGAAGGTGCAGCCGAAACTGTTGCGATTCTTGATGAGTACAATAAAATTAATGACATGTTTGGTTTAGAAGAAGTGTATTCTGATGCTGAAAAAATGGATAAGTTAATGGCGCAACAAGCTGTTTTACAAGATAAAATTGATGCTTGTAATGCTTGGGAATTAGAAACAAAATTAGAAATAGCAATGGATGCTTTACGTACTCCAGCAGGAGATACGCCAATTTCAGTATTATCTGGAGGGGAACGTCGTAGAGTTGCTTTATGTAGATTGCTGTTACAAGAACCAGACGTATTATTATTAGATGAACCTACCAATCACTTGGATGCAGAATCGGTACATTGGTTAGAGCATCATTTAGCTCAATATAAAGGTACAGTAATCGCAGTAACGCATGATAGGTATTTCTTAGATAACGTTGCCGGTTGGATTTTAGAATTAGATAGAGGAGAAGGTATACCTTGGAAAGGAAATTATTCTACTTGGTTAGAACAAAAATCTAAACGATTAGCGCAAGAAAGTAAAACGGAATCTAAGCGTCAAAAAACTCTTGAGAGAGAATTAGATTGGGTACGTCAAGGAGCAAAGGGAAGACAAACAAAGCAAAAAGCACGTTTGAAGAACTATGATAAATTGATGAGTCAAGATCAAAAGAAAATGGATGAAAAATTAGAGATTTTCATTCCTAATGGTGATCGTTTAGGGACTAAAGTAATCCAAGCTAAAGGTGTTTCTAAAGCTTTTGGAGATAAATTATTATATGATAACTTAGAGTTTGATTTGCCTCAAGCAGGTATTGTAGGAATTATTGGGCCAAACGGTGCTGGTAAAACTACTATTTTCAGAATGATAATGGGAGAAGAGACTCCGGATTCAGGAAGCTTTGAAGTAGGAGAGACTGTTAAAATAGCTTATGTTGATCAATCACATAAAGACATTGACAACAATAAGTCAATTTGGGAAAATTTCTCTGACGGACAAGATTTAATAATGATGGGAGGAAAGCAAGTTAATTCTCGTGCTTACTTAAGTCGATTTAACTTTGCTGGAAGTGAACAAAATAAAAAGGTAGATACTTTATCGGGAGGTGAACGAAACAGGCTACATTTAGCTATGACCTTAAAGGAAGAAGGTAACGTATTGTTATTAGATGAGCCTACCAATGATTTAGATGTAAATACATTAAGAGCATTAGAGGAGGGATTAGAAAATTTCGCTGGTTGTGCAGTAATTATTTCTCACGATAGATGGTTCTTAGATAGAGTTTGTACTCATATCTTAGCTTTTGAAGGAGATTCAGAAGTGTATTTCTTTGAAGGGTCATTCTCAGAATATGAAGAAAACAAAAAGAAACGTCTAGGTGGTGATTTAATGCCTAAGCGTCTAAAATATAAGAAGCTAGTAAGATAAGTTGTTACTTGTGTCAACAAAAAAAGCTCTTCAGTTATGAAGAGCTTTTTTTGTTTATTAAACTTTTGATTCTGCTAATGATTTTCTAATTCTACTTAATTGTATTGGGGTTATTCCTAAGTATGAAGCTATTTGATATTGGGGTATTAATTCTTCAATGCCAACAAATCGTTTTAGAAGTTTTAGATAACGTTCTTTGGCATTTAAAGTACCTAAGCTAATAATTGTTTTTTGCATGTCATTATATAAGTGCTGTAATATTTTTATTTCAAATTGCATCATCTCAGGTAGATGACCAAAGTTTTTTATTACATCTTTATGTGCAGATTGGATAATTTCACAATCAGTTAATGCTTCATAGACTAAATTAGATTTTTCATTTTTTATTAAATTCGAATATGGACCTAAAAACTGATTAGACGTATGAAGTGTCCTTGTAAAAATTTTTCCGTTTTCACTCACTGCTGATGTTCTGGCAACACCAGATATGATAAAAAACATATTGTCAGCTTCATCACCTGCATTACAAAGTATTGTATTTGCTTTTACAGAAATGTGCTTAAAATGTGGTTTGAGTAATTCAAAAGTGTCTCTTGAGATAGGGGTTATTCTGTTAGCGAAATTAAAAAGAGCTTCCATTTGTAAGTTGTTTTTTTATGATTTAGGGGATAATAAAAATAATACTTTTAAATATACATATGCTAACAGTAGTGTTTAATGTTTTGTTAAATTTTATGATAAGCGCTTTACAAAATAGAATAGAGAGATTGAGGGTAGGAATTAGTGTATTATTTGAATAAAATTATAATTAAGTAGAGAACACTATTTGGGTTCAATTTTGTTCTTGACTCTTTTTGGTATTACTTCTAATTCTGCTCAATTGAATAGGGGTTATTCCTAGGTATGAGGCAATATGTAATAAAGGTATTTTATTAATAATATTAGGATACCTTTCTTGAAAGTTTAAATAACGATATTTTGCCTCAAGAAGAACTTTTTCTACCTCACTTTCTTCCATTATAACAAAAAAATGATGCAGCATGTCAGTATATAGATTGCCTAGCTCTAAATCATTCTTTAAAATATTTCTCAGTTTGCTATAAGATATTTCATAGAGTGTTACATCAGTTAAGCATTCAATATTGAAATTTGAAGTTTTTTTTGTAGAAATAGCTGTGAGTGAAACAACAACATGGTTACTAGAGAACAAGAATTTATTATATTCTTTTCCTAAATTATCGGTAATATATTTTCTTACTACTCCAGATTGTATGAAAAACAAATATTCAGGATGGAGTCCTGCACGACAAATAACATCATTTTTTTTATAGTTTTTCTTTATTGCAATGTCAGTTATCTTAGACCAATTTTTTGGAGGATTCCTTAATTCTTGAAATAATTGAAAAACTGTTTTGTGTATCATTTGTATAATTACTGAGTAGTTATTAGAAGCTTAATAGTTAATGACTATGATTAAATTTAAATAAAACGATCATCAATTACTAATTAATAGCTACTTTTTAAAGCATAGTATTGCAATTTTTTTGTTTTCCATATTGGTGGTGAAGAATAAATAATTGATTCCTCCATCCTTCAATTGTAATTCTTTCCTTATTTCATCAACGGATTTTGGAAAATTTCTAGTAGTTACGTTTACTTGCTGCTTTTTGAAGCGCTTTCTGAGTTCCTTTTTGTTGTATAGTATTACTTCTGCTATTTCAAATGATCGTCCAGGAAAATCAATTAAAACTTCATTTGAATACAAGTGGGAGTGTTGGTGTAACTTGTTAAGATTGTATTGTGTTGCAATTTCATTAAAGCCACCAGATTTTAATATCGCAGAATTTGGCTCGTATAAATACTTTTGCGGTAGTTTGTATTGTGCAAGCTCTGAATTGGTTTTAATAAAGCTAAACTTATCAACTTTAGGATGATTGATATTTGCAGATATAATAGCGATATTTCCTGCGTAATTTTTTTCCAATAGAAATAGTAACTCTTTCACTTCATTTTTTACAGCAACAATATGTATCTCTTTCACAAATACTAATTCATTTATTCCGTTTGTGATATCAAGTAGTGGAGAAGTTTTAATTAATATATTGTCAGTTTTATTAAAAATGGCATTAATGTTTTCTGTAACATTTGGTAAACAATCGCTCAATAAAAAAACCTTTCCTTTGGAATCACTTCTTCTTGAGGGGTCAATGTAAATCCAATCAAAATTTTCTGGAGTGTTTTTTAAATATTCAATTCCATCTCCAATAATGGTTTTAATATTACTACATTTTAATTGCTCGTAGTTATGATTAACTATTTCAGAGAGTGATGGATTTATTTCACAATGAGATACATTAGTCATCTTTTTTGAAAAATAGAAACAGTCAACTCCATAGCCTCCAGTTAAGTCAATTAATGATTCTCCAGAGACTAAATTAGCTTTGTATTCAGCGGTGGTTTCCGATGAGGTTTGTTCTATGTTTAACTTATTTGGATAGTAAATACATGGAGTATTGTACCATGTTTTTAGTTTGTTTTGACAACGTTTTTTAGCCTCAATTTGTTCAATTAATTCTTGCTGGGTCACATCTTTAAAAACAAGTTTTTTAAGCAGTAGTGACGAAATGTCAGTAGCGGTTTTGTTTTTTATAAATAATTGATTATCAGTATTTAATATATGTTTGTTCAAAGTAAAAGATTAGGGTTTTGTTTTCTTTGTTAAAACTGTATGTTGTGTGTTGTTAATCATTGTTTTAAATACCTTCAGTGATTTTTTTAACAATTTTATTATCAGATAAAAACTCCTTGGAAATTACTTTTAATGCAGTGTATGTAGGTACTGCTATAATCATTCCGATAACTCCAAAAAGTAGTCCCCCAATAATGATTATGAGGAAGATTTCTAATGGGTGAGATTTTACACTATTTGAAAAAATTAAAGGTTGGCTTGCAAAATTATCTACGAGTTGAGCTATCGCATAACCAATCATTACATAGGAAGTTTTTGGTAAAATAACCGTTTGAAAATCCATGCCTAAATTACTACTCATTGATAAAATTAACATCAATACACCTCCAATTAATGGACCAATATATGGGATTAGATTTAGCAATGCGCATAAAAAAGCAATCACAACAGCATTTTTTATTCCGAAAATTAATAGAACTATTGTATAGATTATAAAGATGATTAAAATTTGAAATACCAATCCAACAAAGTAGCGTGATAGTAAATCTTTTATTTTTTCAAAAGATTTTTTTAAACGACCCTCTTTATTATCTGAAACTAATAATAGTACTCCGTCCTCCAGTAATTTACTGTCCTTTAAGAAAAAGAAAGAAATAAATAAAACTGAAAATAAACCTATACTTAAACTTCCAACCATTCCTAAAACTGAATTTAATAGCTCTGGTATCGCATTTACATTTAGTTTTGATAATACATCAGAATTCTGGAGAGTTTTAAATAAATCAATATTATGAGCAGATAAATAACTGCTTATCTCTTCAGATAGATATTTGATATTGGTTTCTAATTCGTTATAGTTTAAAAGTGCTAAATTTTCTCCTTGACTTTTAACTAACGGAATAAACATTGATGCTAATCCTACTATAAAACCAATTAATAAAACCATGGTTGTTATTACAGCAAGAGTGTTTTTAAATTTTAAACGAGATTTTAAAAATCTAACAATAGGTCTACCTATTAATGAAATTACTCCTGCAATAGCTACGTAAACTAGTACATCACTTATTTTGTATAGAAAAAGTAATAAGATGCAGATACCTGCTATAATGGCTAAAGCTCTTAATAATCCGTTACTAATTCTTTTTGAGTCTGTTGTATTCAATACTTTTGTATTAATGGTTAATTGTATTAATAATTTAAAAATAGGGCTTTATTTGGTATTAAATAGCTTCTTGTAATTGTTTTGTGATTTCATATAAAGCAACATTTGTTGCTTGAACCACATTCATACTTGAGTTTTCTCCAAACATATTAATATGTACTATTTCATTAGTTTGGCTTAAGACCGCTTCTGATACCCCAAAATTTTCATCTCCAATGATTAATACGATTGGCTTGTTAATGTTAAATTTTTGCTGGTGTAAAGGTTTACTTTTCTCGGTTATTTCAATTGCTATAATACAATGTGTTTTTTTTAATTTTTTTATATACTGATGTATATCAGTAATGATTTCATAAGAAACATATTTTTCAGTAGCTCGGGAAGTTTTTTGCATTTTCCTTGATGGAATAGGAAGAGCTTCACCGCTGAAAACAAGTTTTTCAACACCAAAAGCATCACATATTCTAAATAAAGAGCCGATATTAGGCGCATTGCTCACGTTTTCACACAAGACAGTTATTGGGAATGTTTTTTTATTAAAAGAAGAAGTATAGTGGGTTAGCTGCATTGTTAATTAGTTTTCAAAAGCATATTTAATAATATTAGCACCCATTTGTAGTGCTTTAAGTCTTATTTCTGGAGCATCATTATGTACTTCTTGATTTTCCCATCCATCTCCCAAATCAGCTTCGGTAGTATATAAGCAAATCAATCTTCCGTTATGGAAATATCCATAAGCTTGAGGTCTTTTTCCGTCATGCTCGTGGATTTTAGGCAGTCCTTTTGGAAATTTAAATGCAATATTGAATATTTCGTGTTTAGCGGGCAATGCAGTTAATTCCTGGTTTGGAAAAATTTTCTTGAGTTCTCTTCTAATATAGGTATCCATCCCGTAATTGTCATCAATATGTAAAAAACCACCTGAATAAAGGTAGTTTCTTAAGTTTTCAGATTCTTCAGTGGAAAAGTAAACATTTCCATGTCCAGTCATGTGTATAAACGGATATTGAAAGAGTTCAATACTTCCAGTTTCCACGGTGTTTGGCTTATCCTTAATAGTTGTATTGATGTTATTGTTACAAAATGTAATAAGGTTAGGTATCGCGGTTGTATTGGCATACCAATCACCACCGCCATTATATTTCAATACTGCTATTTCTTGTGAAAATGATAGCATTGAAAATAATGAAAGTAAATAAATAATTGCTTTTGACATTCGATCAATTTATGTGTTTTTTAACGCTACAGTATGACATGCAGCAATTCCAGCAGTTTCGGTACGTAAACGTGTATTTCCTAATGCTACAGGTTTAAAATTATTATTTATGGCTAATTCAATTTCTTTTACAGAAAAATCTCCTTCAGGACCTATTAAGATGGTGTAACTCTCATTTGGAGAAATTAATGATTGGAGTTGTGTTTTTTCCTGTTCTTCACAATGTGCTATATAGGTTTGTCCTATAAACTCTTGGCTAATAAATTGCTTAAAACTGATTGCATCATTTAATTTAGGCAATTGCATTTGTAAGGATTGCTTCATTGCACTTTGAATAATTTTCTCAAAACGCTCCGTTTTAATTATTTTTCGTTCAGAATTATCACAAAAAACAGGGGTGATTTCATCAATGCCAATTTCAGTAGCTTTTTCTAAAAACCATTCCATACGATCGTTCATTTTGGTAGGAGCAATGGCAATGTGTAGTTTGTAATTGTGCCCTTTTTGCTGTTCAACTGTGTTTATTTGCACAATACACTTTCTGGTATCGGCAATGAATATTTCTACGGTAAATAAGTAGCCTTTTCCGTTAGTGATAGAAAGAATATCACCTTCTTTTTTTCGTAATACTTTAACAATATGCTTACTTTCTTCTTTTGAGAAAGTGTATTGTTTGCTATCAGAATTAATATCGGGACTGTAAAATAATTGCATTATTGTCAACTAATTTAAAACATTAATTAATCGTTTCTTTTTATCTTTCTCAAAAGTAACTTTTAGTACTTGTAATAAGCGTATGTCCTTTTTTTGCTCAGTTTTATTGATAATGTAATGTTTTTTTACTTCAGGTAAATCTAAGTTATAAATGGTGTTAGGCTTATTTTCTTTTAAAGAATTGATAAAGTCTTTCGATGCTTTGTTTTTTGTAAACCACCCTAAGTCGCCACCTCTAATCGCATTCCTGTCCATAGAATATTTACCAGCTAATTGATTAAATTCTTGACCAGAGTCTAGTTTAGACATAATAACTATACGTAAACTGTCTATTTTGGGTTTACTTAACTTCTTCCCATCTAAAAAAATGTAACTAGCTCGGTAGTGTACTGTTGGGGTAATACTAATAATTTTATAAATTGTGTTGGCGCTTTGTTCTTCAGTTTCAAAACTAACTCCTATTGCCTTGTTGAATAATTTTTTTGACAAACTATTGTTGTGTTTTTCTTCATTATAAGTGTGTATTTTAGCTTTTACACTTGGGTTTTTTATAATGAATTGTTTGGCAGATTTTACATCAGTAACTAATTTTAAATCAGTTTTTAGTTGCTTTATATCTTTTTGTTAAAACTAAAAATAAAAACAAAAAATAAAAGCGACAAATAAATATTGTTTAATCATAATTGTTGTTAGATTTTAATTCTAGCATTAGCAGTAGCTTGCACATTAGAAAAATCTTTTTCAAGATACTTTAAATATCCTACAATTCCAATCATAGCGGCATTATCTGTAGTATATTCAAATTTTGGAATATATGTTTTCCATCCAAACTTTTGTTCACCTTCTTGTAATGCTTTTCTAATTCCTGAATTTGCAGAAACTCCACCACCAATAGCAATTCTGTTAATTCCAGTGCTTTTAGTAGCTTTTTTAAGTTTATCAATAACAATACCAATAATGGTATATTGTAATGAAGCACAGATGTCATTCATGTTTTCTTCAATGAAATTAGGGTTTTCCGCTACATTTCTCTGAATAAAATACAATACGGCAGTTTTTAAACCACTAAAGCTAAAATTTAATTCAGCTACTTTTGGTCTAGGAAAT
>JAWUYQ010000050.1:0-7347 GCA_034110725.1 Flavobacteriaceae bacterium | reverse complement strand
CATTTAAAACATTACGTAATGGAAAATAAAATTTTATCACCTTGGAAACGATTTTTAGGCTCATTGAAATTAGAACGTAAAGATATTTTTCAAATAGGATATTATGCCGTTTTTGAAGGAATTGTTGCCCTATCATTACCTCTTGGTGTTCAGGCAATTATTAACTTACTACAAGGAGCTCAAATCTCTGCTTCTTGGATTGTATTAATACTTTTAGTTACTACTGGTGTTGCCTTTTCTGGTGTTTTAAAATTAATGCAAATGCGTATTATTGAAACCATTCAGCAACGTATTTTTACTAGAGCTTCTTTTGAATTAAGTTACCGTTTTCCGAAGATAAAAATGAGCGAATTACGCAATTATTATCTCCCCGAATTGGCTAATCGTTTTTTTGATACTTTAACGATTCAAAAAGGATTATCTAAAATTTTAATTGATGTTCCATCGGCATTCTTACAAATAATATTTGCCTTACTACTACTCTCTTTTTACCATCCGTTTTTTATCATTTTCGGTTTGCTACTTTTATCTTTAATGTACATAGTATTTAAATTTACTGCCAAAAAAGGATTAGAAACTAGCTTAAAAGAATCTAAAAATAAGTATAAAGTAGTGCATTGGTTACAAGAAATTTCCCGTACAGTAATTAGCTTTAAGCTTTCTGGAAAAACCAATCTTGCAATGGAAAAAAACGATGCTTTAGTAGATGAATACTTAAAATCTAGAGAAAATCATTTTAAAATTTTGATTATTCAATTTATACAAATGATTAGTTTTAAAGTACTAGTAACTGCTGGTTTATTATTTATTGGTGGATTTTTGGTTTTAGATCAAAAAATGAATATTGGACAATTTGTAGCAGCAGAAATTATTATCCTTTTAGTTATTAATTCTGTTGAAAAACTAATTTTAGGATTAGAATCCTTCTACGATGTATTAACAGCTATTGAAAAATTAGGCCAAGTTGTAGATAAACCTATAGAACTTCAAAAAGGAGAATTAATTAATCCAGATGCTGATTTAATCATAGAACTTAAAAATGTAACATACCAAGTTCCCGAAAAAAGCATGCCAATTATTAATGATGTTTCGTTAATAATAAAACCTAAGGATAGAATTTTAATCGAAGGAGAAAGTGGTTCTGGAAAATCGAGTTTATTACAACTTATTTCTGGAGTAATTATGCCAAGTACTGGTTATATTTATATCAACAATCTCTCTATAGAAAGCTTACTGATTAATGAATATAGAGCAAATTTAGGTTTATCTCTTACAGATGAAACACCTTTTGAAGGTACAATACGAGAAAACATCACCTTTGGAAATAAAACTATTTCAGACACTCAAATTTATGAAATATTTGAAAATTTAAGTTTAACTGAATTTTTAAAACAACAACCTAATGGCTTAAACACCATTCTAAAACCTGAAGGAAAACAAATTGCATACACCATTGCTAAAAAATTAGTTTTAGAAAGAGCAATAGCTAAAAAACCAAAACTATTAATTATTGAAAATCCTTTAGATCAATTTCATAATGATGAAGCCAATAAAATTATAGATTTATTAGCTGATGCTAAGCAACCATGGAGCTTAATTGTTGTGAGTAATAACTTGAGTTGGGATAAAAAATGTAACAAGCGTATTACACTTAAAAATGGTGAAATTATTAAATAAATTATAAGGAATGTTAAATATATCTAATAATAAAGTTGACGAATTTATTGACTTACAAAACTTTAAGTCTGGTAAAGATATTTTTACTAGAGAGTATTATAAACGCTTTAAAAAGCTTTTAGCTGCATTCGCTATAATTTTATTAATTACACTCTTTTTACCTTGGACACAAAATATTTCTAGCAAAGGAAATGTAACCACTTTAAAACCAGGAAAAAGACCGCAAACACTGCAATCGCAAATTCCCGGACGCATTGAGCAATGGTTTGTGCAAGAAGGAGATTTTGTGAAAAAAGGAGATACTATTCTTCGTATTTCTGAAGTGAAAAGTGATTATTTTGATGAAAAATTAGCAGAACGTACAGATGACCAACTTACTGCTAAATCTTCTTCTGTAGTAGCCTATAAAAACAAAGTTGTGGCATTACAAAATCAAATATCTGCTTTACAGCAAGAACGTTCTTTAAAATTAGAGCAAGCTAAAAATAAATTAATTCAATCGCATTTGAAAGTAAAAAGCGATAGTATAGATTTAGAAACAGTAAAAATAAAAGCAGACATTGCAAACATACAATACCAACGTACTGTAACCTTACAAAAAGAAGGTTTAAAAGCGGTGAAAAACGTAGAAGATAAACGCGCTAAGTTACAAGAAGCTGAAGCAAAATTAATATCACAACAAAACAAATTTTTAAGTACTAAAAATGAAGTTATAAATAGTCAGCTTACTATTTATACAATTAAAGCTACCTATGCCGATAAATTAGCAAAAACACAAAGTAATTTATTTACAGCACAGTCTAGCGGTTTTGATACACAAGCGCAAGTTTCTAAACTAGAAACAAATTTAGCAAACTATAGTAAGCGAAGCAGTTTGCTTTATGTTACAGCTCCACAAGATGGATTAATAAATAAAGCCATAATATCTGGTATTGGCGAAACTTTTAAAGAAGGTGAAAAATTGGTAAGCATTATGCCTTCAAATTATGAATTAGCAGTTGAAATGTATGTTAGCCCTATTGATTTGCCTCTTATTCATATAGGCGAAAATGTTCGCGTTCAGTTTGATGGCTGGCCAGCAATTGTATTTAGCGGTTGGCCTAATGCATCCTACGGTACCTATGGCGCTAAAGTGGTAGCTATAGAAAATTTTATAAGCGATAATGGAAAATATCGTGTTTTATTAGCTCCATATAAAGAAGATGTAGATTGGCCAACAGCAATTCGTGTAGGCTCTGGAACTAAAACTATTGCCTTATTAGAAAACGTTCCTATTTGGTTTGAATTATGGAGACAAATAAATAGCTTCCCTCCTAACTTCTATCAACCAAATGATAAAAATAACACTTCGAAAAACAAAAAATAATGAAAAAATTATGCATCTTAATTTGCTGTTTTACGTCCTTTATAGTCTTTTCTCAAGAAAATAATTCGGTGTTAACATTAGAGGAATATTTAGGCTATGTAAAAAAATACCATCCCATTGTTAAACAAGCAACCTTAATTACAAGTAAAGGGGAAGCTAAGTTATTAAAATCAAGAGGGGCTTTTGATCCAAAATTTGAAGTAGATTATGCCCGAAAGAAGTTTAAAAACACGGAGTATTTTGATAAATTAAACACAACATTTAAAATCCCTACTTGGTATGGAATTGAGTTAAAAGCAAAATACGAAAATAACGAAGGCACATATCTAAATCCTGAATTTACAACGCCTACAAATGGTTTGTATAGCGCTGGCATATCTGTAGCTCTTGCTAAAGGCTTGCTTATAAACAAACGCATGGCAACTTTAAAACAAGCCAAACTATATTATAAACAAGCGCAAGCCAAACAACAACTTGTTATAAACGATATTTTATACAACAGTATTGTTTCTTATTTTAATTGGTTGAAAAATCACCAAGCACAATTTCTTTATAAAAATTACACCGCTAATGCCAAATTGCGATTACAAAATGTGAAGAAAAGTTATCTTGCTGGAGATAAACCTGCTATTGATACTTTAGAAGCTAGTATAAATTTAAAAAACAGAGTATTAGATTTTGAAAAAGCTAAAATTGCATATATAAAATCAACTTTATACTTATCCAATTATTTATGGTTAGAAAATGATTTACCCTTAGAATTAGAAGACACTGTAAAACCAGATACAAATACCATTAATAGTATTGATACCGTTTTAAACAGTTCTATTTTAAATGTAACAGATGAGCTTATTGTTAACCATCCAAAACTTAAAGAACTTCAGTATAAAAAAGAAAGCTTAACCGTTGAAAAACGATTGCAAGCAAACAATATTTTACCGAAAATAGATTTAGAATATAATTTTTTAACACCGGATCATACACCAATAAACTCCTTAAATTCCGCAAATTACAAAAGTGGGGTAAGCATTAGTTTTCCATTGTTTTTAAGAAAAGAGCGTGCCAATTTAAAATTAGCAAAACTGAAATTACAAGATATCGATTTTGATATTACTGCCACTAAAGTCAGTTTAAAAAACAAAATTAAGGCCAACTTCCAAGAAATAGCATCTTACACAAAACAAAATAAATTATTAGAAGAGTTAGTATCAGATTATCAACGCTTGGTGAATGGTGAAGAACGGAAGTTTTTTTTAGGAGAAGGTTCTTTGTTTTTAATTAATTACAGAGAAGTGAAATGGATTGAAACCCAAATAAAACAAATAGATACCGAGTTTAAGCTATTAAATAGCAAGTCTACCTTAATAAGGAATTTAGGGAGTTTGTAATAAGTTTGTATTTAAACACTCCACACACATTTCACTTCGCTCCTATTGTCGTTTCATATAAAAAGTTTTTGATTACTATTATTTTTAGAAAATCATGAAGAAATAAACTGTGCTTTTATAAATAAAAATTACATAACGGGGAATAGTATAATGCATTTTATTATAATATAGCATTATGTATATATTGCTTGTTAGCATGCAAAAAAATAAGAATTATTGTGTTAAATTAAAATATTGAAAAGCGTAAAAAAAAAGAACTAAAATATTTATTTTTTAGCTCTTTCATATTTATACATGATTGTTATTAATTTTCTAACTCTTTTAATCTATCGATCGAAATTGAATCGTTGTTTTCTAATTCAATTAATTTTTCTTTTGAAGATGAATTTTTATTTAACGAAAGTGATTTTTTATAATTTTCAATGGCTTTATCTTTCTCTTCGTTAACTGCATAGAAATCACCAAGGGATTCATAAGCATTAAAACTTCCTGGATAGTTAGCTACATTAAGTTTAAAAAAAACCTTTGATTTTTTATGTTGTTTCATGCTCATAAATCCGTATGCAAAGTTATTAATATACTCTTCATCAGGTTTCATTTCAATATTAAACTCCTTAGATAACTTTTTATAGTGATTAACAATTTTATCTAAAATATTACTTTCTGGATCTGAAAAATCTTGTGATTCAGTCTTGAATTGATAGAAATCGAAAATAAAGCGAAATGCATCATACTCTGTAATAAGTGGTACAGATCCATGGTCATCATTTTCGTAGTATTTACCTCTAAAGGATAACTCCTTTTGAGTATCCTCACTTAAAAAAGTATTGAGCTCTAATATAGAACGGATATGGTTTGTTTGACCGGTTGTGTCCTTTTGTACATTCAAGATGTCCATCCCCTCACTCATGGTATTTGCAATTCCTAAAAACAGCTTTTTTTTGCCATGCTTTCCATCAAATTTATGCTGCTTAATTTCATTTAGCAATTCTCTATCTCCCCACCACATTGAAGGGTCAATTGCAACATAGGCATCAAATAAGTTAGGTTGATGTACTAATGTATTCATAACCGTTAATCCACCAAAAGAATGACCAATTAACATTCTATAAGGTTGTGTAGGGTAATTTGAATTGATATAAGGTATAAGTTCTTTTTGTATAAAAGACATAAAATTTTCTCCACCTCCTGAATTTGCTATCGTAGTACTGTTCACCCAAAGCCCAGGCTTTCCTTTGGTAGGTGTTAAGTCTCTTGTTCTATTGGTATTTGGTATTCCAACCACAATCATTTTTGGGCAAATTGTATTTCCATTAACTGAACTCAATTGACGTAACATTCCAACTAGTGAATAAAAATGAGCATCTCCATCTAATAGATATACAACGGGATATTTTTTCTTTTCATAAAGGTCATTTGAATCATCTTCTGGAACATGGATCCATATTTTTCTTTCTTCATTTAATATTTTGGAATTTATGCTATCAATTTTTCCGATAACGATATCATTTCTATTCTGACCCTTTGCAATGAAAAAAGAGAAACATAAAAGGTAAATTAAACTTATTTTTTTCATATTGTTTTTTATTATAACTATTGGTTTATTTTTTAAAAATCTGACTACTATAAATGTTTAATTACTATTTATTAATCTATATGCCATTAGTTTATGATTTAGCATAGCAGGAACTAGCAATAATTTTTTTGAAGGTATATAACAAATGTCTGCCGCATTTATGCCTTCTTTTGAAGTATCTAATAAAAGTTTCTTATCACCATTTTTATATACATAATGTATAAATCCTTGCCAACTTGATACTAAATAATCACCATTTCCAATAGCAGTAATACCATCTGAATTTGAAATGCCGTCTGAAAATATTTTCATTGATTTTGAATTCAAATTATACGCATCTACTGATTTTGATTTTCCGAGCCCTAACAAAATATTTTCTCCATCTATCAATATCCCATTTGGACCACCTAAATCATTTTTGAGCATGTTAACCTTTTTGTTTTCAATTGAAAATAATTTCCCTTGCAAAGTTCCTGTTCCGTAAATAACACCATCAGTAGATACTGCTAAATCGTTGATGCGCTCTGTTCCTTCTACTAAAATCTTGTCTGTTACTTTACTTTTTTCAATATCTATTTCAATAACATTCTCAAAATCTGCTACGTATAACTTATTATTATAAATAGTAGTTCCAGTTGGCCCATCTAAATTATCTATCCATTTATGCTTTATAATATTTCCTTTCAAACTTAATTTACTTACAAAGCCTACTCCATTCTTTTTTAACCAATGTCCATTTATACTAGTAGTATAAATCATATTTTTATTTTCATCATAAATAGCAGATTCAATATCGGTAAGTATTGTATCTGTCTCCCATAAAAATTCTAAAGATGGATTATCTAATGTACAATTATAAGCACTTGTTTTCGTACTGTTACAAGATGTTAACCCTAATACTATTAGACATATAAAAGTTAATAGGAAATAAATAGTTTTGATTTTCATATTAGATTATTTTAAGTTTTAAGTGAGACTAGACTAATGTATAGAAAAAGGATGAGTAGGAATGATATAAGTAATACGTATTTGGTGAATACATATGTAAAATTACTTTGGATCATTTCTATTTGATAAAGTTTCCTCGTGTATAAAATTGTTGCTTGTTAGTTTACTTACTATTATTCCCTTTTATACGATGCCACAGCGCTTTCATCAGAAACTGAGCATCACGGCCAGTTTTTGAAACTTCTTTTGCTTGTATGTTTTCATTATATAATTCTAGCTTATAGGAAAATGTAAAAACGGAGCTCCCATCTTTTCTAGGAATTAGTCCAAATCGTAAGTCATTAAAATACCAATGGTCGTTTCTTTGTTCTATAATATACCAGCCTTTGCTG
>JAWUYQ010000049.1:0-11905 GCA_034110725.1 Flavobacteriaceae bacterium | reverse complement strand
TGCTTCCGCTAATATTTTACGTGCTTCGGCTTCTTTAACAGACGCTTCTTTATGTGCTTGAGCTTCAATATTAATTTCTTCAGCTTTTTGTTTAGCTGCTTCTTTTTCTGCTTCAGCCATTTTAATACGCTTGATTAAATGCTCTTCGGCGGATTTTTCTGCTAAGGTTATGGCTACTTGTTTTTCACGGTCAGCACCTTTAAAAGCTTGAATATCTTTCATGTTTTCTTGCTCTTCAACTACTCCTTTTTCTAAAGTAACTCTATCACGAATAACATCTTGGATATTTTTCTTTTCAATCTCTACGGCCTTTTCTTTGTCAATTTGAGCCAGTGTAACCACACGTTCTCTGTCGGTAGCTTCTAAATCACGGTCTTTTAAAACACGCTCTGTCTCAACAGCATCTGTACGTTCTTTATTTTTGGCAGCAACAATTACTTGTCTTTGTTTGTTTTCCTCTGCTATTTGTAGTTTCTCTTCTGTTGCAATTCGGGCACCTTCAGATTTTAAACGCTCTTCTTCACCAACTTTTAAAATTTCAGCTTCTTCACGAGAAACGATATTGGCAATTTCACGTTTTTGTTGCTCTTCTTTTTCTGCTAGTTGTTTGTCTAATTCTAAAATAGCTTCACGTGCTTCTACATCTTGCTTACGGATAGTTTTTTCCTCATCACGCTTAATTAAGTTCGATTTTACATTCTGAGCAGCAGTTAATTCTGTGATTTTTTTGATTCCTTCGGAATCTAAAATATTATCTGCTTTTAGATGTTCTATATCAGTTTGTTCTAAGTAATCAATAGCACAATCTTCCAAAGTATATCCATTTAAATCACGTCCTATTTCAGAGATAATTTTATCTCTAAATTCACTTCGAGATTCATATAATTCAATAAATTCGAATTGTTTACCTACTGTTTTTAACCCTTCTGAAAATTTGGCTTCAAATAATTCATTTAAGGTAGAGATATGTGATGCTCTTTCGCATCCAATAGTTTGAGCTACTTCAATAATAGCATCACGGGATTTATTAACTCTAACAAAGAAAGCGACTTTTATATCTGCTCTCATATTGTCTTTACAAATTAATCCATCAGTTGATATACGTTCAATTTCGATTTTTTTTACCGAAATATCCATGATTTCTACTTTATGCAATACAGGAATGACATACATTCCTTTATCAAAAGCTACAGCAGTACCTCCAAAACCAGTTTTTACCAAGGCTTGTCCTTGCGCAATTTTCTTGTAAAACATTGCAATAATCGCAATGAAAACAATGAATAAAAAAATAATACCTACTACAAAATAAATTAATATTTGAGCTCCAAGGCCTAATGTGTCCATAAGTTAGTTTAGTTTTTATATGATTGAATGAAAAAATATTTTTTGTCAGAAGATTCTTTAATAATCAAAACTTCCTGACCAGATTTGATTGATTCACCATTAAGTGACTTTGCGTAAACATTAATTGGACTAGAATCTACAATCAATTTTATAGATCCTAATTTATCTCCAGAAAGATTAGACAATAATGTTCCTCTTCTTCCCAATAAATCCAATGCTTCTTCCCCCTTTTTACTAAAGTTTTTAAAGAATCCTTTAAACGGAGTTGTAAGTACTTTACTTAAAATTAAAGAGGGTATTATAGCTGCGAAAAATATGATGAATCCGAAACTATTGTTATAACTGTGAGTTAAATTTGTAAAAAAAACAGTTAGAAACCACCAACATAAAATCCAGAAAGTAAAAGTGAACATAAACGGTAATTCCACAAAGTTGAAATATACCAACACGATTTGCCACCATTTTAATTCCTTTTTCCTATTTGGAAGTATATTCTCTTTTTTTATTTCTGCATTAGCAAAATCATCAAAAGTAACATTACCAGAATCTAATGAAGTATCAATATCTATATCAGTATCTACATCCACATCTATTTCTACATCAAAGTCTAAATCGAAATCTAATCCAGATAACATAGATAGTATCCAATAAAGAAAAAGAATAACCAGTAATATGGAGAGTGCAATATTTACTGGAGAGAAAAAAACAGTAGCTAGTTCGTTCATTTAAGTTATGATTCTTTAGTTTCGTCACTCATCCCCAATTGTTTCTTTAGTTTTTCTAAATCACTTTCAGCGCTTACATCAGTAGAGTCAATAGCTGCATCTAACTCATCATCAATACTTTTAGAATCGTTAGCAATGTCCCCATAAGCTTCCGCTAAAGCTTCATCTTGTTCCACCTTCTCTTTCATACGTTCTAATAGAGAAACGGTACTAGAGCTATCAATTTCTGCCATTTGCTTATTTAAGTTTTTGGTAGCATTACTGACTTTTACTCTGGCTTTAAGAGTTTTTAATTCATTTTCCCAGGTACTAATATTGGATTTTACTTTGGAAACGTTTTTTTCAAGTTGTGCAACTGAAGTATTAAATTTTTCTGCTTCAGCTGTAGTTCTGGTAACATGCTTTTGGCTCTCTTCTTTTTTAATTAAAGCTTGTTTAGCTAAACGATCTGCTTCCTCAGCTTTTAATTCGCCTTTTTGAGCTTTTTTAAGAATTAGCATTGCCTTTTTTTGATAGTCTTCAGTTTTTGAAATATACTCTTCTCTATCATTAGTAGCTCTAATAGCCATAGCTTTTACTTGAGCTAATGCTTCAAGACTTTTGTCTAAATCTTGTTTCATATCTCTAATACCTTGCTCTGTCATTTTAATAGGGTTTTCCATTTTATCTATGGTTGAATGAGCTTCTGCTTCTCCTATTCTGAATAATCTTTTAAATATGTTCATGATATTGTTTGTTTTAATTGTTTGTAATTTATTTCTATCCTTAGAAATAATTGGTTGTATTTGTATAATTAATATTTTGAAAACTTGATAATATTTTCGGAGTATTCACTTAACAATAAGCTTAGTGAATTGATAGAACCTTCAAATTCGTTTAAATCTAAATTTTCTAATTGTAGTGTATCTCTAAAAATCACTTTCTCTCCAGTTTCATCAAGTACAAAGGCTCCGTGAATAATATCTCTATTTTTCTGTAGTAGTTGCTTGAAAATAGCATCTGAAACATGATTAATTTTGAAGATGTATTGTTCCATAATCAATATTGGGTCAGCAACACCTAAAATTAAGTTTTTAATTCCGTCACTTTCTTTTTGAACCATTAGTATACCATCACTTTTGTTTTCATGAGTGATGCTATAATTTAATTCGATTAAATAGTTTTTAATGATGTCAAAATGGTTTTTCATATAGTAGTTTTTCATTTAAAGTTAGTTCGTTTTTTCGACGTTTAATATTACAAAAAGTTTACAAGATAAACGATGAAATTCGTGATGTATTTTAGTAAAGTTATAAGCAATAATAACATGATTAATTTGTAAGTTAGTTTAACAATGAGCTAATTATATTAGTTTTAAAATTCAATTTAGCTATATTTGTTAGCGATTTAAAAACAATAACGGCTCGTTTTAATAGCATCGGCTAATATTTATAGTGTAAATATACATTAAATAAACTAAATTGCAAATATAATTAGCAAAATATGTCATTCTTTGGAAAAAATATTAAGAAAATAAGAAAAGTAAAGAATTTAAGTCAACAAGCTTTTGCCGACTTGTTTGAGCTTAAACGCGCTACTTTAGGGGCTTATGAAGAAGGTAGGAGTGAGCCTAAAATTGAAACAATTATCAAAGTTGCTAATTATTTTAGCATTTATATTGATCAGTTGTTAACAAGAGAGTTAACTGTAAATGAATTATTAAAATTTAAAGGTGATATTACTACAGATATAAATGAATTGACTCAAGAAAAGTTTACTGAGATTCCTTGTATAACAGAATCAAACATGGTGGACTATACTTTGTATAGTGATAAAGCTACGTTTGTGAATCAGATGCCTAAATTACAATTACCAGTGAAAAATAATTTGGAACTGCGTGGATTTACTATTGTGAATTTAGAAATGACTACTCATGACAAAGGGTTGTATCCTAATGATATTGTAGTTGGGCATTATTATCCTATAAATAAAATCAAAGAACTTTTAAATGGTACGTTGGTACTGGTTCTTGTTTCAGGAAAGTTGATTTTACGTAGAATATATGTATTGAAAGATAAGGTTGTTCTGAGGGCTGATCATTCTAATATAGAAGATAAAGAATTTGAAAAAAAGAATATTAAGGAAATCTGGAAGATTAAATATTCATTCTTTAAAAGAGTACCAGAGTTAAAAGATGATTTAGAAGATCAGCTGTCTATGCTTGCCAACGAATTGAATAAAATTAAAAAGCAATTGAAATAATATGACACTTGCTGATTTAAAGATAGAAATGTATTCAGTTTTAGCTTCTGTTTTTGAAAAAACAGAGATCGAGGCGTTTTTTTATTTACTTATTGATTCTCGTTTAAATTTGAGTAAAATTAATTTTTTGTTGAATACTAATGTAGAGCTTAGCTCTTTAGATATAGAATTCTTCAACTCTGCTATTCAAAAATTAAAAAAGGAACAACCAATTCAGTATATACTTGGAGAAACAGAGTTTTACGGACTAGAATTTAAAGTAACCGAAAGTACCTTAATTCCACGTCCAGAAACGGAAGAATTGGTGGGTTGGATTATTCAGGATCAATTAATGGATAATAATAATAATAATAATCAATTAAGAATTCTTGATATTGGAACAGGTTCGGGGTGTATTCCAATTAGCTTGGCTAAAAACTTAATTAGCGCTAAAGTTGCTACTGTAGATGTTTCTGAAGAAGCAATAAGAGTAGCTCAGCAAAATGCTAAACAAAACGAAGTTGAGGTTGACTTTATTGAGGATAGTATTTTAGACCCGAGAATTGTAAATGATTCAAAATATATGTTTGATATTATAGTTTCTAATCCTCCCTATGTTCGAAATTTAGAGAAGCAAGAAATTAAAAAAAATGTATTGGATTATGAGCCACATTTAGCTTTGTTTGTTGAAGATGATGATGCTTTAGTTTTTTATAAGAAGATAACCGAATATGCATTGCGTCATTTGAAAAAAGATGGTGCCTTGTATTTAGAAATAAATCAATACTTAGGAAAAGAAACAGTAGAATTGATTAAAATTCTAGGTTTTCAAACTGTTGAGTTGAGAAAAGATATGTCAGGAAATGATAGAATGATTAAAGCGTTCGGATTTTAAAAGATTATAGATGAATAGAGTAAAATCTTTGTTATTTTTACTCTACTAAATAAGTAAACCATGAAAAAACACATTCCAAACATAATTACCTTATTAAATTTATTTTGTGGGAGTATAGCAGTAATTTTTGCTGTAGAAGACAATTTATTTATGGCTGCAGTTTTTGTAATGTTAGGAATAGTGTTTGATTTTTTTGATGGTTTTGCAGCAAGGTTGTTAAATGTACAGGGAGAATTAGGGAAACAATTGGATTCATTAGCTGACATGGTAACTAGTGGTGTAGTGCCTGGAATAGTTATTTTTAAGTTACTTGAAAGAACATCTGGGCCATTTCCATATGCATTAAATTTTTCAACAACTGAATGGGATGATGGTGCAACGAGTTTTTTGCCTTTAGTAGGTTTATTAGTGATATTAGCATCATGCTTTCGATTGGCTAATTTTAACATAGATACGCGTCAGACTGATTCTTTTATAGGTTTGCCAACTCCTGCAAATACATTGTTCATACTAAGTTTACCGTTGATTTTAATCACTAATGATATAGAATGGGTAAATGAATTGATATTAAATAAATGGTTTTTAATAGGGTTAACATTGTTTAGTTGTTACATGCTAAATGCAGAAATCCCGCTTTTTTCTTTAAAAATGAAAACTTATGGTTTTAAGGAAAATGTTATGAAGTATGTTTTCTTAATGATTTCAATTGTAATGTTGGTGTTGTTTCAGTTTGTTGCGATACCTTTAATTATTGTTTTGTATGTGTTGATTTCAGTAATTAGAAATATGAAAAAATAAGATGTCATCTGGTAGAAAGGCGTTGAAAGGATTGCAACGTAGAAAACCGGTAAAGCGAAGAAAACCTTCTAGGAAACAATTTTCTTTCAAAAAGCATATTCTATTACCAATAGTATTAATTGCTTTTCTATTCGGAGCTTGGCATTATAAATATGCACTATATTACCTAGCATTCCAGCGTATAGAAAATAATGAATCAATAAAGGTGTCTTCTGTAACTACGCAATTACGAATATTTGATGTGTTGCAACATCATCAACAAAAAACATTTGGGATTGATGTTTCTCATTATCAAGGAAAAATTAACTGGGATAAAGTAGCTAAGGTTCAAGATAGTTTTCCGATTTACTTCGTGTTCGTAAGGGCAACTGCTGGTAGTGTAAAAGTGGATAGAAAATATAAAAAAAACTGGAGAAAATCAAAACAGAAAGGATTTGTCCGAGGAGCATATCACTATTATCGATCTAATGAAAACTCTATTCTTCAAGCCAATAATTTTATAAATACTGTCAAGCTTCAAAAAGGAGATTTGCCTCCGGTATTGGATATAGAGGATGTACCGAGAATTCAGAGTATGGAAAATCTAAAAATAGGGCTACGTAAATGGTTGAATAAAGTAGAAAAGCATTATGGAATGAAACCTATAATTTATTCAGGAGAATCTTTTTATAATGATCATTTGTATAAAGAATTTTCAGAGTATACTTGTTGGGTGGCTAACTACAATTTTTATGTTGAGAATATTGATAAAGATTGGAGCTTCTGGCAGTTTACGGATAAAGGGAGTGTGCGAGGAATTAAAGAATTTGTAGATGTAAATATTTATAATGGCGATAAAGAAAAACTCCTACAATTAGTTAAGAAGTAGGAGTTGTTGTTTTTCTATGTAGGTGTTTAATTATTTAAAATCTAATTTCTTTTTACGTAACTCAAAGTTTTGTCCTAAGTATACTTTACGTACCATTTCGTCTTCTGCTAACTCTTCAGGTTTACCGTGTTTTAAGATGTTTCCTTCAAACATTAAATAAGTTCTATCGGTAATAGCCAATGTTTCTTGTACGTTATGATCGGTAATTAAAATACCAATGTTTTTATCTTTTAGCTGTGCTATGATTCGTTGTATGTCTTCTACAGCAACTGGATCAACTCCTGCGAAAGGCTCGTCTAACAATATAAAACTTGGATTAGTTGCCAAGGCTCTAGCTATTTCAGTTCTTCTGCGTTCTCCTCCAGAAAGTAAATCGCCTTTACGGTCTCTACGTTCTTGTAAGTTGAACTCTTCAATTAATTGTTCGGTACGTTCTAATTGTTCTTTTTTGGAAAGATCAGTTAGTTCTAAAACACTCATGATGTTTTCTTGAACAGTAAGTTTTCTGAAAACGGAAGCTTCTTGTGCTAAATATCCAATACCATGTTGTGCACGTTTGTACATCGGGAATTTTGTAATTTCAGTCTGGTCTAAAAATATTTTCCCTTCAGTTGGCTTTATAAGTCCAACAATCATATAAAATGATGTTGTTTTACCAGCTCCGTTGGGTCCAAGTAGTCCAACTATTTCGCCTTGTTTTACTTCAACAGAAATCCCTTTAACAGCAAGTTTGTTTTTATAAGATTTTTTAATGTTTTCAGCTCTTAAAATCATAATGTACAATTATAGTGTTGTAAAAGTAAGTGTTTGGCTTGTAAAAAAGAATTCTTTAATAAATCCTTAACTATATAGTTGTATGCAACAAGAATACAAATTGCGATGTAGTACTAATAGATAAAGCACTCTAGAGGGTTAGTTGTCTTGTAAGGCGTCCCAAAACTCATAAGCTCTACGTAAGTGGGGGATAACAATGGTTCCTCCAACTAAGGTAGATATGCTTAATGCTTCTGCAACTTCTTTTCCGGTTAAGCCCGCTTTATGGCATGCTTCTAAATGGTATTTTACGCAATCATCACATCGTAATACCATAGAGGCTGTCAGTCCTAATAATTCTTTGGTCCGTACGTCTAATGCGCCTTCTTGAAAAGCTTTAGTATCTAAATTGAATATTCTATGAAGAATTTTGTTGTCATCTTTTAAGATGCGCTTGTTCATTTTCTCCCTGTACTCGTCAAAATCTTTAATTTTGTTATTCATGGTTTATGATGTTTCAAGTGCTTTTTTAGCTTGATTCTTTAATACTTTCTTAGAAATAAAAATACTTATTTCATATAGGATTAAGACAGGAATAGCAACAATAACCTGACTTGCAATATCAGGTGGAGTTATTATAGCGGAAATGATTAATACAATTACTAAAGCAACCTTTCTGTTTTTCCTTAAGAATTCAGGAGTAACCAGTCCGATTTTAGTTAAAAAATATATAATTATCGGTAATTCGAAAATTAACCCAGATGCTAGTGTTGAAGCGCGTACTAAGCTGATATACGAATCTAAATCAAAATCGTTATGTATTTCTTCAGCAACACTATAACTTCCTAAAAAATTAATTGATAATGGGCATATAATATAATAGCCAAATAAAACTCCTAAAAAAAATAGAGACGAAGCTGTAAATATAAACCCTCTAGATGTATTGCGTTCGTTGCTATGTAGTCCGGGGCTTACAAATTTCCAAAACTGATAAATAACAAAAGGAAAAGCAATAATAAATCCGAAAGTAATAGAAACCCATATGTGTGCTGAAAATTGACCTGCTAAAGTTCTACTTTGTATTTCAAATGGCATTTCAGTAATACATAAACTTTCATCCATTCCTAAGGTTTTGGAAAGATTACAAAGGCCTTTATAGGTAACAAACCCTATTTTAGCAGGACCTAGAAGAATTGTTTTAAAAACGATGTCCTTACATGCGAATGCAATTGAAGCAAAAGCTAAAATTGCCAAAGTAGCTTTAATCAAGTGTCCCCTTAATTCTTCTAAATGATCAAGAAACGACATTTCATTGGGGTTTTTATTTTCCATTTTATAAAATACCTTCTTTAATTAAATCGTGTATGTGTACCACACCGCTAAATTGATTATCGTCCTCAATTAATACTTGAGAAATGTTATTTTCTTCTAAAAGCTCTTTTGCTTCTACTGCCATTGCATCACTAGTAAGTGTTTTTGGAGATGCCGACATGATGTCACTTGCCTTAAGAGTGTTTATGTCAGTAGTTTCTACTAGCATACGCCTCAAGTCACCATCAGTAATAATACCAATAATTTTATTGTTGTCATCCGTAACAGCAGTTACTCCTAAGCGTTTATTGGAAATTTCTATAATAACATCTTTGATTGATGCACTAGCCTTTACAGCGGGTTTTTCATTTTTTGAAATGATATCAGCAACACGTAAGTATAAACGTTTTCCTAAAGCTCCTCCTGGATGATATTTAGCAAAGTCACTACTTGTAAAATCTCTTAATTTTAATAAGGAAACAGCTAAAGCATCTCCCATTACTAATTGAGCAGTAGTACTAGTTGTAGGTGCTAAGTTATTTGGGCAAGCTTCTTTTTCGGCATAAGCATGCAATACATAATCAGCTTCAGTACCTAAAAATGAAGTTCTGTTTGAAGTAATTGCTATTAATTTGTTTCCACCGTTTTTAATCAAAGGAACTAACACTTTTATTTCAGGAGTATTTCCGCTTTTAGAGATACAGATTACTGTATCATTTTTCTGTACTGTACCTAAATCTCCATGAATGGCATCTGCGGCATGCATGAAAATTGCAGGTGTCCCTGTAGAGTTCAATGTAGCAACAATTTTAGTAGCTATATTGGCGCTTTTTCCTATTCCAGAAATAATAACTCTACCATTAGAATTATAGATGTGACTTACAGCTTCTGCAAATTCGTTGTCAACTAAATTTACTAAGTTGGCAATTGCTTTTTGTTCTATAGAAATTGTTTCTTTTGCTATTCGAATGATTTTTTCTAAACTATTCACTTAAATAAAATTTAAAAATCAACAAAACTATTGTATGTTACTTATTTGCTGATTAAGTTTGTGTATTAAAACCTTAAATAAGCATATTTTTTTATAAAAAAGTTGCTTTAGGTTTTAAATAAAATACTATCTTTAATATCCTCAAACGAAATTACTTTTTTTTTATCAGATACATATAATGTATGATAAGAAAGTTGTTTTATTTAAGTGATATAAATTAAATAAGGCATAAAACATAAAATATTTAAATGGAATTTAATCAAGTTGACTTACACGCTTCGTTAAAAAAACACTTCGGATTTTCACAATTTAAAGGATTACAGGAAGGTGTTGTTAAAAATGTATTAGAAGGAAAAGACACTTTTGTTATTATGGCAACTGGAGGTGGGAAATCTTTATGTTTTCAATTGCCTGCATTAATGAGAGAAGGAACTGCAATAGTAGTTTCTCCTTTAATTGCATTAATGAAAAATCAAGTGGATGCCATTAGAGGAATCTCTTCTGAAAGAGGAATTGCTCATGTATTAAATTCGTCATTAACAAAAACCGAAGTCAAACAGGTAAAGGAGGATATTACAAATGGTATTACAAAACTATTATATGTAGCACCTGAATCATTAACTAAAGAAGAAAATATTGAGTTTTTACGTTCAGTGCCAATTTCTTTTATGGCAGTTGATGAAGCACATTGTATTTCCGAGTGGGGACACGATTTCAGACCTGAATACAGAAATTTAAAAAGCATCATAAAAAAAATAGGAGATAATATTTCAATTGTAGCACTTACTGCTACGGCAACTCCTAAAGTACAAGAGGATATTACCAAAAATTTAGGTATGCCAAATGCGGAAGTTTTTAAGGCGACTTTTAACAGACCTAATTTATATTATGAAGTACGTCCAAAAACTAAAAATGTAGATGCTGATATTATTCGTTTCGTAAAACAAAATGAAGGTAAAAGTGGTATTGTTTATTGTTTAAGTAGAAAAAGAGTTGAGGAATTGGCTCAAGTACTTCAAGTAAATGGTGTGAAAGCAGTACCGTATCATGCCGGATTAGATACTAAAACAAGAGCAAAACATCAGGACATGTTCTTGATGGAGGATACAGATGTTGTTGTAGCAACTATTGCATTTGGGATGGGAATTGATAAGCCAGACGTTCGTTTTGTAATTCATCACGATATTCCTAAAAGTATTGAAAGTTATTATCAAGAAACTGGCCGTGCTGGTAGAGATGGAGGAGAAGGACATTGTTTAGCATTTTATGCCTATAAAGATATAGAAAAGCTAGAGAAGTTTATGGCTAATAAGCCAGTAGCTGAACAAGAAATTGGACATGCTTTGTTACAGGAAATGGTAGCTTTTTCAGAAACCTCTATGTCCAGACGTAAATTTATACTTCATTATTTTGGAGAAGAATTTGATGGTGTAAATGGAGATGGAGCGGATATGGATGATAATATGCGTTTTCCAAAAAAGCAGCATGAAGCTCAAGATGAGTTGAAAATTCTTTTGGAAATTGTAAGCTTAACAAAAGAAAAATATAAAGCTAAAGATATTGTTAGTACTTTATTAGGAAATAAAAACGCACTAATCTCTTCACATAAAACCGATACTAAACCGTTTTTCGGGAAAGGAAAAGGGAAAGAAGGAGTGTATTGGATGGCCTTGATACGTCAAGCAATAGTAGCTAAGTTCATTAAAAAAGATATTGAAACATATGGAGTTATACGTTTAACTGAAAAAGGAAATCAATTTATTGATGCGCCAGAAAGTTTTATGATGACAGAAGATCATATGTATGTTGATGAAGGTACCGATGGAGTAATGGTAGCTTCAAAAGGGAGTAATGTTGCTGCAGATATGCAGTTGATGAAAATATTGAAAAGCTTACGGAAAACAGTAGCTCATAAATTAGGAGTGCCACCTTTTATAGTTTTTCAAGATCCCTCATTAGAAGATATGGCTTTAAAATATCCTATTAGTATAGAGGAGTTA
>JAWUYQ010000048.1:0-7498 GCA_034110725.1 Flavobacteriaceae bacterium | reverse complement strand
CCTTCGGTGATATTTAACTCTCCTTTAGTCAGTCCTTTTACTTTTTGAGTGATCTCATAACCATACATTTTATCTTGTTGTGATAACAGTTTTAAAATGATGGTCGCTAAACTCCCTTTGTATAATTTTGAATTACTCATAGTCCTAAATTCTTCCACAAACATACATAAATAATTTATGTATATAATTTTCTTAGGTATAACTTTATGTGAAATATCATATTTTATCCCATTGAGATTATTTATTTTTGAAAAAATTTTGTTTACAACTCATGGGAAGATTTCATTCACTTCGTATTAATAACATCCGAAAAGAAACAGCTGACACGGTATCTATAAGTTTAGATATTCCTGCAGATTTAAAAGAAGATTACGCTTTTATCCCTGGTCAGTATGTAACATTCCGAACCAACATCTTTAAAGAGGAGGTTCGTAGATCATATTCTATATGTTCAGCTCCAGACTCTGGTGAGTTACGAGTTGCCATTAAACAACTAAAAGATGGTATCTTTTCTACTTATGCAAATACTCGCTTAAAAGAAGGAGAACATTTAGACGTGGGTATCCCAGAAGGAAAATTCACTTTACAAACTAACATTGACAACAGGAAAAACTACGGAGCTTTTGTTGCTGGTAGTGGTATTACTCCTGTATTATCAATGATTAAAGATGTTCTGAAACACGAGCCAAAAAGTTCATTTGTATTAGTATACGGAAACAAAACTCCTGACAACACCATTTTTCACGAACAACTACACCTATTAGAAAAAAAATATTTCGGACGTTTATTTGTTTACTACACCTATACTGAAGCTAATGAAAACAGTGCTTTATTTGGAAGAATAGATGCTGAAAAGGTAAATTATATTCTTAAAAACAAACACAAAAACACCACTTTTGATAGCTTTTATTTATGTGGACCAGAAACCATGATTAATCTTGTTTCTGATAATTTACAAGAAAACAAAATTAAAAAAGAACAAATTCACTATGAATTATTTACCGCTTCAATAAAAGAAGTCACGCCTGTTATCGCATCTGAAGACTTTAATGGTTCTGCTCAAGTAACTATTTTAGTTGATGACGAAGAAAACACTATTACTGTAAAAGAAAATGAAACACTACTAGATGCCGCATTAAAAGGAGGGATAGATGCTCCATACTCTTGTCAAGGAGGAGTTTGTAGCTCATGTATGTGTATGGTTACCAAAGGTGAGGTACAATTACTAAAAAACTCTATTCTTACGGATGCTGAAATTGAAGAAGGATTAACTTTAGCTTGTCAAGCAATTCCAAAAAGTTCCATAATTAGTATTGATTTTGATAATATATAAAATAGTCAAAACATAATAATAAAAAACGTCTTAATTAATTTTAAGGCGTTTTTTGTTTGCTATACATAACACATAATAAAATTTACAGTTAAAAATTCTATCCAAATTCAGTCTGTAGAATTAACAAATCTTCGAAAACGAAGCAATATTTCAGCTATTCAAACCTAGCGTTACCCAAATAATCTTGTTTTATGTCGGGTATTTCGTCCTTTAAACGAATATAAAACAGTTTATCGGCTAAAAAAGTCTTTCGTCTGATTCACATCTAGTTGAATAATTTATTATTAGTATTTTTGCCGCATATTTTAACATATGTTAAACCGAATTAACATATAATATACCCAATTAACAAAAATACCCATGATTAAAAAAGCAATATTACTCGTTGCTATGCTATCACTTTCGCATAGTTATTCACAAGTAGGAATTGGTACAACAACACCCGATGCCAGTTCAATGTTAGAAATTCAATCTACAACCAGTGGATTATTAATCCCCAGAATGACCGAAGCACAGAGACTTGCCATTGGAACCCCTGCCACAGGATTACTTGTTTATGAAACTGATACAACTCCTGGGTTTTGGTATTACGACGGTGGAAGTTGGACTACTTTTGGAGCAGATTTAGATTGGACTGTTTCAGGAACCGACATGTATAACGCAAACACTGGGAATGTAGGTATTGGTAACACAGCACCTTCTGCATTATTGCACCTTACTGGAACAACCGTTCCTTCGTCTGGAGGAACTAGTACTTTATATTCAAACGATTTTTCTGCCGGTGGTGTAACTAATACACTTAATGGAGGAAATGCATGTACAGTAAGTCCAAACATTTGGCATGTAGCTGCAACAAGTCCTAACGCATCTTGTACAACTTGTTCGGGAAATAGAGCATATATTGAATATAGTTTTTCTTGCGCACAAGATCAAACCATAACAGAAGGAAACTTTACTCCAACAACAACATCTGTAGATATTTCATTCAATTATGGTTTTGACGATTTTTTAAATGGTAGTACTTTTGTTGTTACATTATACAATGAAACAACATCAACAACAGTAGCTACACTTTTAAACTTAAATGCTGATGCATTAGACGCTTCATATTCAGGAACACAAGCCGTTACTATAGCCAATAATTATTCTTTAAAATTTCAATACACGGGAGATGGTGATTATGGTGTTGCAGTAGACGATGTATTGGTTACTGAAGCTACAGCGCCAACAGCAGGTACTTTTATGTTCAGGTTAGAAGATGGGCAAGAACAAGCTGGCTATGTATTAACTTCTGACGCGAATGGTAATGCTACTTGGCAAGCTGGTGGAGCAGGGTCCGCACAAACCTTAAGTATCTCAGGAAGTAACTTAAGTATATCTGGAGGTAACACTGTTATTATACCTACAGGGAGCTATACATTCACTAATGGTTTGAATGAAGCTGCAAGTACTGCAAAATTAGGAGGAACCTTAACAGAAGACACTACTATTGGAGCTACAAGCTTTGCTTTAAATGTAAGTAGCGCCGGTAAAACAAATATGCTATATGTTGATGATGATGAAGATGTAGTTAAATTTGGACACAACACAACCCCTTGGGACGATGGTTTTACCTACACTATAGATACTAATAGCACAACAATAGAATACTTAACAAGTAGCTATAATGGTACTAGTAGAGGTACAACAACTGGTGTTGGATCTTTAGAATACTTCGTAGATGTAGAAGCTTCAATTGCCTCGAGTGATAATTTTTTACCACTTGCGGACAATAGTTTAAGTTTGGGATCTTCTAATAACAGATGGATGGATCTTTATTTAGTTAACGCTGCTACAGTTAGTTCAGACATGAGATTAAAAAACAATGTTAAAAACTTAAGCTACGGGTTGGATAAACTAATGCAATTAAAAACCCTTTCTTATCAATGGAAAAATGATAAGCTTAGAGAAACGACTATACCTAATGAATTAAAAGAAACTCATTTAGGATTCTCAGCACAACAATTACTTGAAGTTATGCCCGAAGTAGTAAAAACGCATACTTGGAAAATTTTAAATGAAGCAACCCCAGGGACTTACACAAGAGTAAAGAACGACAAATTAGGTGTTAGATATTCAGAAATTATTCCCGTAACTGTAAAAGCAATACAAGAACAACAAGAGCAAATTGAAACGCTTAAAGCTTCTGTGGAAGAGTTAAAAAAACAAAATGAATTGTTAATGAAACTGATAGCAAAAAAATAAAATTCGGGTATTTTATTTTTTTAAAAACGTCTTAATTAATTTTAAGGCGTTTTTTTATTTCAACTATTATTTTGTTTGGTGAAATAGTATCAAAACATTTTAAGTAGCCTTCAGGGTATTTATTACCATAAATAGACGTTGGTATTAACGGATACTTATTTAAATCAGGTACTATCTGATTTTCTTCTGGTTGATTAAAAGGTACAAATCCTGCATACGGATGTGTCACCCCCCAAATGCTTATCACTTCTACCCCATACATTGCGGCTAAATGACCATTCCCAGAATCCATTGAAAGCATGACATCCAAATTAGAAATCAATGTTAATTCATCTTCAAGATTAAACTTCCCTGTAATATTTAACACATTACTATACTCTGCAGTAACCTCATCTAACTGTACCTTTTCTTCCTTACCTCCTCCAAATAACAAAATAGTAATATCAGCATCTTTAGACAATTCTGAAATTACTTCTTCCATTTTAACTAAAGGGTACATTTTACCTTCATGAGCTGCAAAAGGCGCTATACCAATTAGCTTCTTGTCAGTATCACCAATATAATCTAAAATATTGCCAGAAATAGGTTTCTTTAACAATGGCTTTCCTTCTTCCAAAATTAAATTATAACCAAAGCCTCTAAATACATCCGCATAACGTTCATGGCTAGTCTTTAATGGTTTTAATATTTTATTTTCAGATCTTACTAAAGCCTTTTTAGCTGCTCTACCTTTATCAATTTGCCTGAATGGGATTCCTTTTAAACGTAGTAATTGGATTAATATATTAGAACGCAATACATTATGTAAATCAGCTACTGCACCAATATTTAATTTCAGTAATTCTTTTGACAATTTCCAGATACCATAAAAACCTTTATGCTTATTATTTAAGTCTGGGACAAAAACTGTGACATTGGGTATATCTGAAAAAAAAGGAGAAAAAAATGCTCGAGTAAGAATGGTGATTTTAACTTCAGGATATTCTGTTACAAAAGCATTTATAACAGGTACAGACATAGCAACGTCTCCCATTGCTGAGAGACGTATCACTAATATATGTTTTGGTAATTTAGACATTCCGAGAAAGGTACTAAAAAACACTTCGATAAACTCAGCATGACTCTTTGATGGAGTTTTACTCAGTAAATAAAAGCATTAAGGATGCTATTTTTGAGAACGCAATACTGGGTTTAACTCCTCGTCATTATACATTTTCATTTGCTTATACACTTTCATATATTTATCACCAGTTTCAATATCGTTTAATAACGTATCAATAGCTGTAGATAAATCTACACGTTGCTCAAGCAATATATCTAATTTAACTTTACAAGAAACTCTATGGTCTGCTGAAGCTTCTGTACGAGTAGCTTCTTCATTCATATGATACACTTTCAATGCTAAAATTGATAATCTATCAACTCCCCAAGCTGGACTTTCTGTATTTATTGTAGCGCCATTTTTTGAAGTAACTGATTTATATTGTTCTAAAAAATAACTATCAATATATTCAACCATATCAGTTCTATCCTGATTAGAGGCATCTATTTTACGTTTTAAGACTAATGCTTCTACTGGATCAATATTAGGGTCACGAATAATATCTTCATAATGCCATTGTACGGTGTCAATCCAACATTTTCTATATAATAGATGACCTAACAAATCATTTTCTTTGTTATATTTATTTTCAAAAGGTTGATATGGATCATCAACAATATGATACGTTGATATAACTTCTTGAAAAATTTTATTCGCTTTTTCTGTAAACATAATTTGCATTTTATGAGATCAAATATACAACTTTATTCGAAGTAAGAAACACAAAAAAGCACTCTCATTAAGTAGTATCAAAGAATTACTAAGCAGAAACAAAACAAAGTATTACTGAAATAAGAAACATACTATACAACAATACGGATTGTATTATTGGCTTCGTAATTTTCTCAAAAAAACTAGTAAATAAACTCGCTAGAGGGAAGTATAAAAAAATAAGCATCGCACTACTCTTATTTGGTGAAATTAAAAACAACACTAGTCCGGTAATTAAAGCTATAATTAAAATTAAATAAGATAATTTATTTTTTTGCAACTTCAACCGTATCCTTGAAGGGAGAAATATTAATGAAACTATTAATATAATAGTAAAAAAACCACCTATTACCCAGTTATATGAAGAGTTTAACAGCGAAAAATCCGTAGATATAAATGCATTTGAAAAATTAAAAAAACGATCATTAATAACTAATTCATACCCACTAACAATCATAAAAACCACAAAACCACCTACTAGAGGAACTAACCAGTTTTTATAATAATTTGACACATATAACATAATCCCCAAATACAAAACCAGTAAGAATAAAATTGACCAAAAATGAAACAAGGATGCCACACATATCCATAAAGCAGCATCAAATATTTTTTTTGTTGTTGCTATTTGTGATTTTAAACTTATTATTTTTCGAAGCGCTAACAAAATAAAAAGATTGGCCAGAATTAACCTAAAATCGTTATTTGAACTCCAGAAATAAAAGAAAAACAGCGTAAAGAAAAAAACAACAAAACTATTTTGACCAGATAGCGCATTTTTTTTAACGATAAAATCTACCACTAATGCACTTAATATTACCAAGAAAACTAATCCTATCTTATAAAAAATAGCAGTTACACTAAATGTTTCAATAGTTTGAAATTGCACCAAAAAAAATCCAAAAACCAACATCAAGGATATAAGTACAAGGTTAATTGGTTTAGATTTATTAAAAATTGCTGTAATCATACTGGTTTATCCTTTTTCAGAAAAAAAAATGCTGTATATTTGTTGGCATAAAAATAAATTAAAAATCGTTACAATGAGAGATTTAGTATACGCAATACAAGATTTTTTTATGGCTCTTTTAACTCCAATGGTTAATTTAGCTGAATTAGAGCTAACAAACTGGTGGTCTGCTAATACAATGAACTGGTTATTTATATTTATTGGTATTGTAGCCATGTTATATTGGTTAAAGCAATTAAAAATATTTAATGATGAAGGAACAGAGAAAAGAGATGTAGTTTCTCACTCATTTTTTGAATAAATTCCTTTTTACTATACAACATTAAAAAAGCCCTTTGATTTTCATCAAAGGGCTTTTTTCTATTTGTTTATGTTTTATAAATCAAATCCCAAATCTTTTCTATAATACATTTTATCAAAGTTAAATTTAGCAACGTTTTTATAAGATGTAGCTAAGGCTGATCTAAAGTCAGGTCCGTATGACGTAATTGCTAATACTCTACCTCCATTAGTTACTACTTTACCCTCTTTAGTTGTGGTTCCTGCATGGAAAACAATAGAGTCGTCAATAGTATCTAAACCTGTGATTTCTTTTCCTTTTTCATATGCTTCAGGATATCCTCCAGAAACCGTCATTACTGTTGTGGCTGCTCTATCATCTAACTCAATAGATACTTGATCCAATGTTTGAGATCCAACAGCTTTAAACAACTCTAACAAATCTGATTTTATTCTCGGTATAACAACTTCCGTTTCCGGATCACCCATGCGTACATTGTACTCAATTACATAAGGCTCATTATTTACACGTATCAATCCGATAAATACGAATCCTTTGTATGGTATATTATCTTTTTGAAGTCCGTTAATAGTTGGTTTAACAACACGTTCTTCAATTTTTTGCATCAATACATCATCTAAAAAAGGAACTGGCGAAATTGCTCCCATTCCCCCTGTATTTAATCCTGTATCTCCTTCTCCAATTCTTTTATAATCCTTAGCTGTTGGTAAAATTTTATAATTTTTACCATCTGTCAATACAAAACAACTTAATTCCAGACCATCTAAAAATTCTTCAATAACAACCTTAGTACTTGCATCTCCAAACTTCGCATCAACTAACATCTCTCTTAAAGAT
>JAWUYQ010000047.1:0-10701 GCA_034110725.1 Flavobacteriaceae bacterium | reverse complement strand
GATAATTTGTAGAACTCTGCTTTCGTCTAATTTATCAAAAATATCATCTAATAATAAGATAGGTTTGATGTTTGATTGTTGTTTTAAAAACTCAAACTGCGCTAGTTTTAATGCGATTAAAAATGATTTTTGTTGTCCTTGACTTCCGAATTTTTTAATAGGATGTTCAGAAATACCAAATACCAAATCATCTTTATGAGTTCCAACAGAGCTGTATTGCAATATTTTGTCTTTTTGAAGATTTTCACCTAGTAACTCTAGGAATGGTTTATCTTCTAGCTGACTTTTGTATCTTAATGTAACCTCTTCATTATTGTTACTTAGTGCTTTGTATTTGTCTAAAAAAATAGGGATAAATGTTGCTACAAATTTTGTTCTTGTTTCAAAAATTAATTGCCCGAATTCAGAAAGTTGCTCATTGTATACAGCAAGTGTGTCAGCATTAAATGTATTGTTGAAAGCAAAATATTTTAATAACGAGTTACGTTGCTGTAGTGTTTTGTTGTATTTAATTAAAGTAGTTAGATAGTTTTTATTAGACTGCGAAATAATACTATCTAAAAATTTTCGTCGAGTTTCACTTCCTTCGCTAATTAAATCATTATCAGCGGGAGAAATAATTACTAAAGGTAAAAAACCGACATGATCAGAAAATCTATCATAAGCTTTACCGTTTCGTTTAATAACTTTTTTTTGATTCTTTTTTAAACTAATAATGATTTTTTCATTTCTATCCGCTTTTAAGTATTCACCGTCAACTACAAAAAAATCAGCATTATGATTTATGTTTTGTGAAGCGATAGGATTGAAATAACTCTTTCCGTATGATAAATGATAAATAGCATCTAACACATTTGTCTTTCCCACGCCGTTATTACCAACAAAGCAATTTATCTTGTCGTTGAAATCAAATGAAATTGATTCAAAATTTTTATAATTTACTAAAGAAATCTGTTGCAAAATCATTGTGAAAAGGTACTATTGGAATTGAATAAATAAGAGGTTTGCAAATTATTGAAAAATATCAAAACAATAGCGCTAATATTAAAAGAAAAATTATATTTTTGCTCGACACACAATATTAGATTATGGCTACATATAAGAAAAGAGGATATAGAAAACCGAAAGAAAAGGTTGAAGAAGTTATAAATGACGGACTGACTAATGAAGTAGAGGGATACGTTGAAGGTGAAAGTACTACCGAAGATGTTTTTAATACATTAGATGACAGTGCTAACAAAGCTGAGGAATGGGTTGCTGATAATCAGAAATACATATTCGGTGTAGTAGGAGTAATTGCTCTTGGGGTATTGATTTACATGGCATTTGGGAAATTTGTTACTGAGCCAAAAGAGGCGGAAGCGTCAAATGATGTGTATAAAGCACAGTCTTACTTCACTCAAGCGGTTAGCGCAACTGGTACAGCTAAGGATTCATTATTTAACTTAGCCTTAAATGGAGGTGAAGGTAAATTAGGTTTATTAGATGTAATTAGTGATTACAGCGGAACAAAAGCAGCTAACTTAGCAAATTATACTGCTGGTATGGCATATTTAAATATGAATGACTACAAAAATGCAGTTACATATTTAGATGAATTTAGTTCGGATGACGAAATCTTAGCAGCAAACGCTAAAGGTGGTGTTGCTGATGCATTTGTTCAGTTAAATCAGTTAGAGGATGCTTTAGGGCATTATGAAAAAGCAGTTCAAACTACAACTAATGAGTACACTACTCCTAAATTTTTATTTAAAGCTTCAATAGTAGCTTTAGATTTAGGAAAGAATGATATTGCTGTAAAATATTTAAACAGAATAAAGGACGAATTTTCAACTTCTTTAGAAGCTGGAAAAGTAGATGCTTTATTAGGTAAAGCGCAAGCAAAATAATAATGGCTACAATACATAAAAATTTATCTACTTACGATAAAAACACAATCCCAAATGCGAAAGACTTTCGATTTGGGATTGTTGTTTCAGAGTGGAACCCTACTATTACAGAGGGATTAAAAAAAGGTGCTTTAGAGACTTTGTTAGAAAACGGAGTAGCGGAAGATAATATTGTTACTTGGGATGTTCCAGGAACTTTTGAGTTGCCTTTTGGAAGCAAACACATGTTACAAACACAGGATGTTGATGCAGTAATTGCTATCGGGAGTGTGATACAGGGTGAAACAAAACATTTTGACTTTGTGTGCAGTGGTACTGCTCAAGGAATTATGGATTTAAATATTCATGGTGATGTGCCAGTAATATTTTGTGTTTTGACGGATAACGATATGCAACAAGCTATTGATAGGTCTGGAGGAATTCACGGAAATAAAGGGACAGAAGCTGCTGTAGCAGCAATTAAAATGGCGACTTTAAGTAAGTATTAAAGCACTATTTTATTTAAAATATAGATAAAGCTGATTTTTTATAAAATCAGCTTTGTTGTTTTATATGGTTATGTTAACAAAAATTAGCATTCATACTGCGGTATATATACGGTAAATGATTATTTTTGATATACTACATTAGCAATCGTTTATGAGACTCCCAACACTTTTTAAGCAAAACAAAAACTAATCATTCGGTTATACACCTCGTCACTACGACGAGCGTAAAGAACGTTTGGAACTTTTGCACGAAAAGCATCATGGAGCAAAAGATGCAACTTCTATAAAAGGAAGTTTTAAACGCAGATCATCTTTTAAAAATGATTGGAAAGCAGTAACCAAAGAAACTGATCAAAAGCAATCACGAATAAGATTAGTTGTGATTTTTGTATTATTAGTTGTAGTAGCACTCCTTGTTTTAGATAAATATAACATCAAACTTTTTTAATGTCGGATATCATTCAGTTATTACCTGACCATGTTGCTAATCAAATCGCAGCTGGTGAAGTTGTACAAAGACCTGCTTCTGTAGTAAAAGAATTGTTAGAGAATGCCATTGATGCAAAGGCAACATCTATACAATTGCTTATAAAAGATGCGGGTAAAACTCTGGTTCAGGTTATTGATAATGGTAGCGGTATGAGTGTTACTGATGCGCGTTTGTCATTCGAACGTCATGCAACATCTAAAATATCTACTGCGGAAGATTTATTTCAACTAGATACAAAAGGGTTCAGAGGAGAGGCTTTGGCTTCAATTGCTGCCATTGCTCATGTTGAAATGAAAACGAAACGTGATGAAGATGAGTTAGGTACCGTGATTAAAATTGAGGGCAGTAAAATTACTGAACAAGAAGTGGTGGTTACTCCAAAAGGAACATCTATTTCTGTAAAGAATTTGTTTTTTAATATCCCTGCACGACGTAATTTTTTAAAGTCTGATCAAGTAGAAATGCGACATGTAATTGATGAATTTCAACGTGTAGCATTAGTACATCCTGATATTTCTTTCAACTTATATAATAACGGAAATGACTTATTTAATTTACCTGCGTCAAATCACAGACAGCGAATTGTAAATGTGTTTGGAACGAAAACAAACGAAAAATTAGTTCCTGTTAATGAAGAAACTGAAATAGTTAATGTTACAGGTTTTGTGGTAAAACCGGAGTTTTCTAAGAAAAGCAGTAAAGAGCAGTTCTTTTTTGTGAATGATAGGTTTATAAAAAGTTCTTACTTAAATCATGCAATATCTTCTGCATTTGAAGGATTATTGAAGGATAGAGCGTACCCAGGGTATTTTTTGTATTTACAGGTTGATCCTAAAACAATTGATATCAATATCCACCCCACAAAAACAGAAATTAAATTTGATAACGAGCATGATTTATATGCTATTATTAAATCTACTATAAAACATAGCTTAGGGCAATTTCAAATAGCGCCTGTATTAGATTTTCATCGAGATGCTAGTATGGATACACCTTATGAATATAAAAATAAAAAGGTTGGCTCTCCTACTATAGAAGTTGATAGAAGTTTTAATCCGTTTTCGGATGAGAAATTAGGTTCAAGAGTACCGTCTTCTAATTCTTTTAGTTCAGTACATGTTCCTAAAAAAAATAGTGATCACTGGGAGAGTTTATATGTAGGTTTAGAATCTAAAATGACATTGGGATCTACGGATGCTCCAATGATTGAGTTTGAATCGGAAGAAGTTACAGGTTCTTTCTTTGAGGATACGGATATAGTTCAAGAGCATGTTACGCTTCAGGTCCAGAATAAATATATCATAAGTAAAATTAAATCAGGAGTAGTTGTAATACATCAACATAGAGCGCATGAACGCATTTTGTTTGAGGAATTTTTGCAACATATTACAGTTAATCAAGCTGTAAGTCAGCAATTGTTATTTCCTGTTCATGTAAGCATCACTAAAGATGAGTGCTTGCATTTTAAGGAAATACAAGAAGTGTTGGAAAACACTGGTTTCGTATTCTCTAATGTTACTGAAGAAGAAATAGAAATTAGCGGAATTCCCGCAGCTATTGAAGATAGTAAAGCTTCAATAATTATTCATGATTTGTTATCAAGTATGAATAATGAAACTGAAGAAAATGGACTTCATGCAAATTTAGTTGCAAAGTCAATGGCAAAAAGTATTGCTATTAAAAGTGGGAAGTCATTAACTTCTCAAGAACAAGAAGATATTGTAAATAGATTGTTTGCGTGTAAGGAACCAACAGTTTCTCCGATAAATAAACCAATATTTATTACATATAGTACAAACGATTTTGATAAAAAATTATTGTAATGATTAGAATAACAGACACAGTAAAACATTTAGTAATTATTAATGCATTGTTTTTTATTGCTGCATTTGTAGTTGCTAAAAGCGGAATAAACTTGACGGAGTATTTAGGATTGTTTTTTATTAAAAATGAACTGTTTAAACCATGGCAGTTTGTATCTACTATGTTTATGCATGCTAGCATAAATCATATTTTATTTAATATGTTGGCATTATGGATGTTTGGTAGTGCGATAGAACAAATGTGGGGAAGGAATAAATTTTTGGTTTTCTATTTCTCAGCTGGAATTGGAGCAAGTTTAATTTATACTTTAGCTAATTATTTGCAATTTCAAAATGTATATAATAATTTAATTACTGCTGGGTTGTCCACTACGGACATTTCAACGATATTAGAAACGGGTAGTTATAATGCATCAATTTTAAAGTACGTAAGTCAAGAATCGTTGAATACTTTTTATGGAGTGTTTAATACTCCTGCGGTAGGAGCATCTGGAGCGATTATGGGGTTGTTAGTAGCCTATGGAATGTTGTTTCCAAATGCTGAATTAATGTTATTGTTTTTCCCTGTACCGGTAAAAGCAAAATACTTTATTCCAGTATTAATTGGTTTAGATGTGTTTTCAGGGTTAACAGGTATTTCAATTTTTAGTCCTAATAATACGGCTTATTGGGCACATATTGGTGGGGCGTTAATTGGATTGATAATGATGCTGTATTGGAAGAAAACACAGTTTAATAAAAACCGTTGGGATTAATGACTAAGAAAGAATTATTACATAAATACAAAACATTAAACATAGCTGAAAAACTGATTGCAATCAACTTGGTTGTATTTATTGTTTTATTGTTGTTTTCTAAAATTTTAAAACTAACCTTTTTGTTAGATTGGTTTGCCTTATCTAATCAATTAGGCGTTGCTGTATCTAACCCATGGTCAATTCTTACCTATTCATTTTTACATAGGGATCCTTTACATTTTTTATTAAACATGGTAATGTTGTATTATGTTTCGAAATTGTTTTTTTCACGCTTTAGTGCGAAGTTATTTCTAAATACGTATTTGTTAGGAGCTTTAGTTGGTGGGGTTTGTTTTTTGTTGTCAATATATATATATCCCCCCTTATTTGATAAAGGCTTCCCTATAGTTGGAGCTTCAGCATCAGTAATGGCTATCTTCATCTTTGTTTGTGCGTCTTTACCTCAAATGGAAGTAGCTATATTTACATTTAAAATAAAGTTGTGGCAATTAGGAGCATTTTTTGTCGTTCTAGATTTAGTGCAGATTCCTAGTATAAACTCAGGTGGACATATTGCACATTTAGGAGGGGCTTTATTAGGATACTTATATGCCACTCAATTAAAAAAAGGAAATGATATTGGTAAAGGTTTTGAAAAACTAATGGATACAATTGCTTCCTGGCTTTCTTTAAAAAATAAATCAAAGTTAAAAACGGTACATAAAACGAAATCACAACGGAGAGCTTCTGATAAAACTGTACATCAGAAAAAAAGAGCTAAGCAAGAACAAACAGACGCTATTTTAGATAAGATAAGTAAAAGCGGTTATGAGAGCTTGTCAAAAGAAGAAAAAGCCTTTTTGTTTCAATCAGGGAAAGAGTAAGTAAGGGATTGTAACTTTAGACTTTTGATTTAATATAGACTACATAATCGTCAGTTCGATTAATTTTCGACCTTAGTAGAAAATTGTATCGAGAACTTTTTTAAATTAATTAAGATAAAAAGAACAGATTCCTGTTTGCACAGGAAATGAATATGAAAAAATTAAATTTAATAGATAAACTAATTTACCTTTTAAACGGTATTGTTGCAGTGGTTTTACTGTTGGCATATCTATTACCATTTGTTGCTCCTAAAACTGTATCGATACTTTCTGTTTTAAGTTTATCAGTGCCGGTATTATTGTTGCTTAATGTCATCTTCTGTCTATACTGGCTATTAAAAGTTAAAAAGCAATTGTTATTATCTCTAGTGGTATTGCTTCTTGGGTATGATAGTTTAAGTACATTATATAAGTTTTCTTCAGTAGAGAAAAATACAAATACTAGCTTATCAGTAATGAGCTATAATGTAAGATTATTTAATATATATGATTGGATAGATGCTCCAAACATTGAAAATGATATTCAGCAATTTGTGTTAACGGAGAATGCCGATGTTGTTGCTTTTCAAGAGTATCACCCACATAAGAATTTTAACTTATCAAGTTATCCATACAAATACGAAAGTCTTTCAGGAGGTAAAACTAAATACGGTCAAGCGATATTTTCAAAGTACAGAATTATAAATAGAGGGGAAATTAAATTTTCAAGTACTGATAATAAAGCTGTTTATGTTGATGTATTAAAGGCTGGCGATACCATACGAATTTATAATATACATTTTGAATCGTTACATATTAATCCTGATGTTAAGCACTTGTCTGAGCAAAAAACAGAGTATTTGGTAAAACGTATAGGAAAACGTTTTGAAATGCAGCAAGAGCAAGCAGATCTAGTTTTAAAGCATCAAAATGAATGTGGATATAAGAAAATTGTTCTTGGAGATTTTAATAATACCGCATATTCTTATATCTATAAACAATTCAAAAATGAGGGGTATAGTGATGCTTTTGAAGTTGCAGGAAATGGCTTTGGGAAAACATTCAATTTTAAATTTTTCCCGTTACGAATAGATTTTATACTTGTTGATGAAAACTTAGGAGTAGCTCAGTTTTCAAATTTTACACATAAATATTCTGATCACTATCCAATTAAGGCGACAATTTCTTGGTAGTTATTGCTTAATTGAATTGATGAAATTTTCTTCTTCCTCCGTGCTTAGTATGGAATTGTTATCCCAAAAATCATTTGTGTGTTGGTTTCCATTTTTGTAGATAGTCGTGTTTTTGTATCGTTTATTACGATCTAATTTACCGTTAAACTCTTTATAGGATAAAGTATTTAGGCTGGTGTAAAATTCATATTCAGTATCGTATTCTTTTCCTAAAGCTTTATATAAATGAAGTTTGTGGTATTCTTTTTTATAAACTAAAATGTATTTGTCTCCATCTATTCTGTAACTCGCTTTTTGTCTAACATCAAAGTACTTGAATGTGAGTATAAAGTTTTTCATATATAAAGCATCGCTATCAGAATTTGATGCTTTTTTTAAATCCATATCTAGGATAAGTTTCGAGGGACTATCGTAAACTACCTTTCCTTTAAATAAGAAGTTCCCACTCAAATGCTTACCATCATAATTATCATTAATTACGGTGTCTTTAGGTTTAAACTCAATAATATTGTGAGTTAAACTGTCGTTGTATGTTTTGGTTTTAAGTACAAAATCATATCTATCTTCTCTTTTATAAAGGTGTTTTAGTAATTCATAATCGCCAAAACCTTCTTTAATTTGATCTTTTACATCATATTTAATAGGAATAGATTCTATAACTTCAGAGGCATTTTTTGATGCTGAAGTCAAAGTTCTGCTTTGTTTTAGATATGTGTCAGACTTAATTTTCTTACCGTTATTTCTAATATGGTATTCTACTATTCCATCAGCAAAATAATTGTATTCTCCGTTTATTTTTGATAACTCTCTATTGTATGTTTTTTGTAGTAATGGTTTTTTTAAAGCTTTTTTAGTTGATTTTAGCACTTCTTTTAAAATACTGCTAACACTATTGTTTGTAATTAAAACTTCTTCTAAAATATTTTTATGTTCTGATAAGAAAAGCTTATTTGGAATTTCAGAACTATTAATTTCTCTTGTTTCGTAGCCCAAATAACTAAAGGCAATAGTAGTATTTTCCGCTTTAAAAGTGAATTTGTATTTTCCTTCGCTATTAGTAACAGTTCCGTAATGTGTATTTTCAATATATATGCTAACGGACTCTAAAGGTTTTTTAGTGTTACTATCGTAAACCTTTCCTTCAAGAGTAGTTTGTGAGAAACAGAAATTTATAAAGATTAAGAATATCGTAACAATTATATTTTTATTCATGTTGGTTAGTTTAGTAATAAGAAAACGATTTGTTTTCAAATTTATTTTACGCTTACCAATTATTTAATGTCATATAGCAATCGATCCAATCTGTAAGCATATGAAATAATAATGCAAAAGCAATAATACTTGTTTTCTTTGGGATTAAAAGCAGTGTGTATATGAGTATTGCGTAATAGGAATGTAAGGGGTGAAAGTTTATACTACATCTATTAGGGTCAAAAAATGGGTTTGCTAATAAATGATCTAAATCCACTAACATTGAAAGTGCAAAAATCAAGTAGATTTTTTTCCATTCTTTCCTAAAAAATAAAAATGCAATGAGCAGTGGTGCGCCAAAATGAAGGAAGTAGTGTATATATGCTTGCATTACCAAAAACTAGCTTGTGATTCAAGGTAATTCAGTGTGTTTGGCCCTTCATTAAATAGTAAGTCTAAGATGCTTAAATTATTCAAATACCCATATTTGTCTCCAAACACCTGAGTGTAGTTTTCAAACTGAGTAGCTATTTCTTTTTTAGCGTTTACTAATGTTCTTAAATCTATATAATTTTCGGTTTTATACTCTTTAATAAAGGATGTTGTGTATTCAATATTGATATCTAACTCAATACATTCACAAATTATTTTAATGATAGATAGGTTTAGTTGGAATAAAGAAGTTTGAGGAGTGAAAAATAAGTCTTTAATTTCATCTTCATAATACTCAAAAAAAGGGGATGATTTATAAGCGGAAACTATTGATTTCCAATGTTGTTTTTGCCAATCTTCAATGTTTTCAATTTCAGTTTCCTGATAACTGATTTTATTACCTTCTTTATTGTGTTTAGTAGGAATGTTTAATAGTAGTTTTCCATTGGCTCCGTATATAAACATTCTGTTTCTAAAGGTCTGCTTCTGGAAATTATCAGCTGTTTCAAAACAAATAGTTTTAGCCTTTGCAATAGCAACAAAATGAGCAACAGTAGGGAAGTATGTAGGGTGGATTATTAAATTCATTTGTTATAACTATAATACAACGAAATAATTAGTGATTTTATAACACATTATTTCGTCGTATATGTAATGAGGTAAAAAACTAATTACTCGTCGTTAGTCTTTTTCTTTTTCTTATAAAACTTATATCCTTGCCATAATAATAATAATAATAATAAGTATGGTAAGTATGAAACAGGTTTTCCGCTTCCTCCAACAGTTGTAAAAATACGTTCTTTATTGAATACCCAGTTTTTGAAATTTCCTAAACCAAGTTCAACACCGCTAATACTCATCCAAACAAATACAGGTTTTCCTACAACGTGATCAAATGGTACGTATCCCCAATATCTTGCGTCTAAAGAGTTTTGACGGTTATCTCCCATCATCCAGTAATAGTCTTGTTTAAAGGTATAGGTAGTGGCTATTTTTCCGTTGATGTAAATATCATTTCCATCAATATTTAATTTGTTTCCTTCGTACTCTGAAATAATATCTTTATACAATGGTAATACCTGCTTGTTTAAAACTACTGTTTTTCCAGCTTCAGGAATGTAGATAGGTCCGTAATTATCTCCATTCCATTTATGATCACTGTATTTAGGGAAAATATTTCCTTCTCTAATTCCTTTTGATTTGATGTTTCTAGTAATAGAAACTACATTTGGGTTTTTGCTAAGTTTTTCTTTTTCTTCAACAGACATATTGATACTATATCGATCAGTTTGCCTGATTTCAGGGTTATCAATATCCATTTTATGATTAATCTTGGTTAGGATATAAGTAGAGTCATTTGGAAATTTAGTGACATCGAAATATTTTTCAAAATTAGTTTTATACTTTAAAGGAGCTTTATAAAATACATCAAACTCAGTCGTACCTATTTCTTCTTTTAAATACTTTGCCGTTAAGTATTTCTTTGAAATTACAGTGTAGTAAAATTGAGTTTTAGCTCTGTCTGGTAAAACGGTTTGTTTTCCGTTAATAAATACATAACCGTCACGTATTTCTAAAGAATCTCCTGCAATACC
>JAWUYQ010000046.1:0-12841 GCA_034110725.1 Flavobacteriaceae bacterium | reverse complement strand
ATCTACGGCCTTTTTACTTACGTTAGCTGGAGGAGTTGGTTGCTTGTTTAAGATAATGCAATGGCCATATGCAAGTATTTTAATGACCATTAGTGTTGTGATGTTTTTAGTGTTATTTATTCCTATGTATTTTGTAATAATGAATAATAAACCAGAGCGAAAATTCACAACATTCATTAATATAATTTTAATGTTAGTTGTAGGAATATTGTTGTTTATCATGACTTTGTAAAAAATAGATTTATATAAAACAATAAAGGGGTAGCTTAATTAGCTACCCCTTTATTGTTTTATATAAAATGAAATTAAGCTTCTATATTCAAGCTAGCTCCATCAGCGTCAACAGTTCTGTCAATTTTACGCATTAAACCTTGTAATACTTTACCAGGACCAACTTCGGTAAATGAAGTTCCTCCATCAGCAATCATTTGTTGAATCGATTGCGTCCATTTTACTGGAGCAGTTAATTGTAAAATTAAATTCTTTTTAATCTCTTCAGCATCCGTTACTGCACTTGCGGTTACATTTTGATAAATAGGACAAGTCGGGTTACTGAAAGTTGTGTTTTCAATTGCTGCAGCAAGTTCTTCACGAGCTGGTTCCATCATTGGTGAGTGAAATGCTCCACCTACAGGTAAAACTAATGCTCTACGTGCTCCTGCTTCTTTTAAAGCTTCACAAGCAGCGTTGATTGCTTCAATTTCTCCGGAAATAACTAATTGCCCAGGACAATTATAATTTGCAGCAACAACTACTCCTTCGGTTGCTGCACATATTTTTTCAACGACATCATTATCTAATCCTAAAACAGCAGCCATAGTACTTGGTTGTGCTTCACATGCTTTTTGCATCGCCATAGCGCGTTGAGAAACTAGTTTTAATCCATCTTCAAAAGTTAAAGCTCCTGCGGTAACCAATGCTGAAAACTCTCCTAAAGAGTGTCCTGCAACCATTTCTGGTTTAAAAGAATCTCCTAAAGTTTTAGCTAAAATTACTGAGTGTAAAAATATAGCAGGTTGTGTAACCTTTGTTTCTTTTAATTGTTCAGCTGTTCCTTCAAACATGATATCAGTAATGTTGAATCCTAATATCTCATTTGCTTGTTCAAATAATTTTTGTGCTTCAGGTGAATTCTCGTATAAATCCAATCCCATTCCTGAAAATTGAGCCCCTTGTCCAGGGAAAATGTATGCTTTCATGATATATTTTTTAAGAACTTCTTATGAAAAGAAGCTGATAGATTTAATTTTGTGGTGCAAAAATACGTAAATAAATAGAAAAACCTCACTTATGCATTTTGCAGATGAATTCAATTTTTATACAAAAACTGGTTAATTTACGCTCATTCAAATATATCTTGTTTTAAGGTTATTGGTTGTAGGTCTTTAAATTTAATTTCAACCACAGCTCCATTGTTATTATAGGTGTTTAAATGTCCATCTATTTGTCTTGTAAGTGCTTTGATTAAATACGGACTTATTTGTTTAACTTCGTGTATAGGGAAGCCTTTACCGTTGTCTCTGAAAACGAAGCCAATTTCATCGTTACGTCTTGTCAAACCTATGAAAATATTTTTTTTCTCTCCATTTATAAAAGCATGTTTCAGTGTATTTATATAGCATTCAATTAAAATCAATCCCAAAGGAATTAAATTATCCATAGTGATGTTAGTGTCCTCTATTTTAAAATCTATGTCATAATTTTTAGAGTTGACTTGGTTTTTTATAAGTGCTTTTATAAATGTGTTTACTTTGATTGTTTTTAAGTCGTTTGAGGCATATAACATATCATGCACAAAAGCAATGGCTAGTATTTGTTGTTTGCATTCATCAAATAACACCTTTGATTGTTCGTCTTTTACTTTTTTTTTCTGACGATTTAAAAGGCTTGAAATAACCTGTAAGTTGTTTTTTACTCTATGATGGATTTCCCTTAAAAGAGTTTGTGCTTGGGAAAGTTCTTTATTCTTTTCTTTTGATATTTTTTTTAGGAAGAAGTTCTCTTTAAGAAGTAATTCTCTTTCAACTGTATTTTTAATAGATTCAGCGATATATTTAATTATTTCTAAATGTATTTCAGGGTTTTTAGGTTTCTTTTCATACAGGCAGGTTATAATAATATTAGGTTTTTTTTCTCCTTCGGGAACAATTGAAACCCCAATATATCCGTGTATATCATTTTTTTTTAAAAGATCATCATTAGGAAATGCTTCTTGAACATTTGTGGGGTAATAGCCTAAGCAGGAATGAATAACGTCTATGCAAGGAGTGCCTTTTAAATCATATGTAAGGTTTTCCATGTGAATCCCATGTTTTAATGAGACAATAGGGTGTGCTTTTGCATTTCCGATGTCAATTTTTGTAATAAAAATGTAATCAGCTTCAATTACTTGATTAATTGTGTCTGCAATTACGGAAAAGTATTCTTGCCCAAATGCATGTTTTGTACTGGTGGATATTTTTTCTGAAATAATTTGCTTATCAAAACTAGAGCTCATGTGTTGTTTTAATTATTAATATCAGATCGTTTACAAGTTGTTCTAATCAGCATTAATTAATAAACTAAAGTTAGTCATTATTTTATGAAAAGTCAAATATATCCGTGAAAGAGGACTCTAGCGTTGTTTTCTGCAGTAAAAACAAAGCATCATCGTTATTTATAACAAGGTAAATTGTTTATAAAATCAATACAATGTTTAATCTATTATCACTTCAAATTATGATAGAAAATAGTTGGGTTAAGTATGAAAAGCAGGTCGTTTTAAAGTAAAAAAACTACTTTTGAGTGGTTACACTATGTATAATGATTTATATTTACTTTTATTTATAAATTCAAAAATACATAATCAATGAAAATTGCAGTTTTATCACAAGGTCCCAAGTTATATTCTACAAGGAGAATAGTAGAAGCAGGAGAATTAAGAGGGCATGAAATGGTTGTTATTAATCATGCTAAATGTGATTTGTTAATAGAGAAAAAAAAACCACAAGTATATTACCAAGGAGAGAGACTAGAGAATTTTGATGCAATTATCCCTAGAATTGGAGCGTCAATAACATTTTATGGAACATCAGTAGTGCGTCAATTCGAAATGATGAAAATATTCTCAACTCTTAATTCTCAAGCACTGATTCAGTCAAGAGATAAATTGTGTAGTTTACAAATTTTATCAAGAGCAGGATTGGGTATGCCTAAGACAGCTTTTACTAATAATTCAAAAGAAGTTTCCTCAGTAATTGAAAAAGTAGGAGGTGCGCCTTGTATAATTAAATTATTAGAGGGAACTCAAGGTGTTGGGGTCGTATTAGCCGAGACTAAAAGTGCAGCAGAATCAGTTTTAGAAGCTTTTCATGGTCTTAATGCAAGGGTTATTGTACAAGAATTTATTAAAGAAGCTAATGGAGCAGATATTAGAGTTTTAGTAGTTGATGGAGTTGTTGTTGGAGCCATGAAAAGACAAGGAGCAGAAGGAGAGTTTAGATCAAACTTGCATCGTGGTGGTTCAGCAATGGTTCATGAGTTATCTGAAGAAGAGGAAAATGCAGCGTTAAAGGCAGCTAAATCTTTAGGCTTAGCTATATGTGGGGTAGATATGTTACAATCCAATTCAGGACCAATGATTATGGAAGTTAATTCCTCTCCAGGTTTAGAAGGTATTGAGGCTGCAACAGGAGTTGATATTGCAAAAAGTATTATCAGATATATTGAAAGAAATGTCTAAAATAGCACATAAAGAAATTATAATTCTTGGTCAAAAAATTGAACCAGGGAAAAATTATCAAATCAAGATTGATATTGCAAGATTGCATACAAGAACTAAAATTGAAGTTCCAGTAATTATTAATAGGGCCAAAAAAGATGGTCCATGTGTATTAATAAGTGCAGGTATTCATGGAAATGAAGTGAATGGTGTTGAGATTGTAAGACAAATTGTTTCTAATAAATATAACTTCCCTGATGCAGGGATGATTATTTGTGTGCCTGTATTAAATGTGTTCGGATTTCTTATAAAAAAGAGACAGTTTCCTGACGGGAAAGATTTGAATAGGTTTTTTCCAGGATCAAAAAGTGGTTCATTAGCCAGTAAATTTGCTCATGTTTTTATGAGTGAAATTGTTGTGTATGCTGATTATTGTATCGATTATCATACGGGTGGTGATGATCGTTTTAATTACTCCCAGGTTAGAATATCTAATGATGATCCAACTGTTTTAAAATTAGCTAAAGTGTTTGGAGCAAAGTTTATAAAGTATTCTTCACATAGAGAGAAATCTTATAGAGAAGCGGCAACAAAACTTGGCAAAAAAGTATTATTGTTTGAAGGTGGAAAATCATTAGATTTGGACAGACAAGTGACTCATTCGGGTATAACAGGAGCCTTAAAAGTATTAGATTACCTAGGAGTAAAAAAATTCCCTGAAAATTATGAGCCATATAAAGAACAAACCGAGCAAGTTATTTTTGAAGATTCAATATGGGTTCGGGCTAATTATTCAGGTATGTATAGGTCAATAGTTAGGAATGGATCTGAAATTAGCAAAGGGGATGTTATAGGCTTAATTACTGATCCTTATGGTTTTTTTGAACGAAAAGTAAAAGCCTCTAAAACGGGTTATGTTATTTGTTTAAATCATACTCCAATTGTAAATCAAGGAGATGCAATTGCACATATTGCAATTATTCCTGCTTCAAAAAAATAAAATATTATTTAATAAGTTATACTCTTTCGTAAGTGATAAAACTATAATCGAAATCGTGTTTTTCATCTTTAAAACAATCTTCTCTGTAAATTTCTTTCCATGATTTATTCAACTCAGGAAAGTAAGTGTCTGCTTCAAATGGATGATGTACTCTTGTCAATTCTACTCGATCAGCAATACTTAAGGCTTGTTTGTATATTTCGCCTCCACCTATAATAAATGGCTGATTATCTTCTTTAGTTACTTCTAATGCTTCTTCTAGTGAATGAACAATAACAGCGTTTTCGGCAGTATAATTACGATCTCTAGTGATTACTACATTGGTTCTGTTTGGCAAAGCTTTTGGAAAGCTTTCAAACGTTTTTCGCCCCATAATTATGGCATGACCTGAGGTTAACTTCTTAAAGCGTTTTAAATCATCACTTAGGTGCCAAATTAATTTATTGTCTTTTCCTATTTCATTGTTTTCCGCAGCAGCAGCTATAAGAGTTATCATTTGCTTGGTTTTTTGATAGGTTATTACTTCCTCTTGAATATGATGTTCTTTTAATACTTTCTTTTCTAATTTGGCAACTTTTTCATTATGCTTTGCAAGAATTTTATCGGTATGAGTGCGTTCCCATTCTTTTCCAAAAAAACGATTAGTTACAAAAACGTTTACGACATGAATCAGGAATAAAAAAGCCCAAATAACAATGGCTATTAAATACCAGTTATTAATGATTTCCTTACCAATCCCTAAGCCTTTGTTTAGTATGGCTAAAGTAATAGCTCCTAATACAAATAGGATAAAATGAAAATACAAGTGTTTCTTTTGCTTGGTGCGCTTGCGAGCGTTTTCGTACTGTTCGTGTTGGTTTTGCATATTGTTTTTTTTTTAAACAGCAACGATTCCTCTAATTCCAGGATGTGGATTGTAGTTCACTAATTCAAAATCTTCAAAAGTGAAACCAGTAATATCTTTAATTGCTGGATTCATTTTCATGGTTGGTAGTGATCTTGTTTCTCTAGATAATTGTAATTCAAATTGTTCTTTATGGTTGTTGTAAATGTGAGCATCACCAAAAGTGTGTACAAATTCACCTACTTCTAAATCGCATACTTGAGCAATCATCATAGTTAATAAGGCATAAGAAGCAATATTAAAAGGTACACCTAAAAAAATATCAGCACTACGTTGGTATAATTGGCAAGATAATTTACCGTCAGCTACATAAAACTGAAAGAATGCGTGACAAGGAGGCAAAGCAGCCTTGTTATTCGCGACATTTTCACTAAAAGAAACAGAAGTATCTGGTAATACAGAAGGGTTCCACGCAGCAACTAACATTCGTCTGCTATCAGGATTTGTTTTAATAGTAGTAATTACTTCTTGTAACTGGGCAATGTCATCACTATTCCAATTACGCCATTGGTGCCCGTAAACAGGTCCTAAGTCACCATTTTCATCTGCCCAATCGTTCCAGATTTTCACCCCATTGTCTTGAAGGTATTTGATATTTGTGTCTCCTTTTATAAACCATAACAAATCATGAATGATTGATTTTAAATGTAGCTTCTTAGTAGTAACCATAGGGAAACCTTTACTTAAATCAAATCGCATTTGATATCCAAAAACACTTTTAGTTCCTGTTCCTGTTCTATCTTCCTTTTCATTTCCGTTAGCTAAAACGTGTTCCACTAAATCGATATATTGTTTCATAATCATTTCCCATGAAAATGGGAATCGGTTTTAATTATTAGAGGTTACTAAATTAAAAAAAAGCTTCAATTGAAGCTTAGTATTTTATTAAAATATTATTATCCGAAAAAGTTAAGTAGTTTATCTGTAGTTATTCGTTATTTATCCAATAATCATTCCTGCAATAGTAGCTGAAATTAAAGAGGCAATTGTTCCTCCAATTAAGGCTTTCATTCCGAATTGTGATAATGTTTTACGTTGTCCAGGTGCCAATGACCCTATTCCTCCAATTTGAATACCTATAGAAGCAAAGTTTGCAAACCCACATAACATATAAGTTGCCATGATAATAGATTTATTATAAGTAAGGTGAGTTGCGCTAGCTGCATTTTTCAGGTCAGCTAATTGAATGTATCCTACAAATTCACTTGCGGCTAATTTAATACCTAGCAATTGCCCCATCATCATTACATCTTCTTTAGCAATACCAATCAACCACATTAAAGGAGCAAATACAGTTCCTAAAATAGCTTCTAAGGAAAGTTTCGCGTAAGGAGTGTTTGCTACCATGAAATCATTTACTGTTGTCACATCACCAATCCAGCCTAATATTCCGTTAATCATTGCGATAAAAGCAACAAAAACTAATAACATTGCTCCTACGTTTACGGCTAATTTTAATCCGTCAGTTGTTCCGTTTGCAATAGCATCAAGAATGTTTTATCCAATTTTTTCTGAAGAAACTCTTACGTCAGTATTTACTTGTTCTGTTTGTGGATATAATATTTTTGAAATTACAATAGCTCCAGGTGCTGCCATTACAGATGCGGCTAAAAGGTGCTTTGCAAATTTTAATCTTAATACAGGATCGTCACCTCCTAAGAAACCGATATACGCTGCAAGAACTGCTCCGGCAACTGTTGCCATACCACCAATCATTACTAATAGCATTTCTGACTTATTCATTTTTTCTAAATAAGCCTTTATCAATAAAGGAGCTTCAGTTTGTCCTAAGAAAATATTTCCAGCAACACTTAAGCTTTCTGCTCCAGAAATTTTAAGAACTTTTGATAAAGCCCAAGCCATTCCTTTAACAACTTTTTGAATAATTCCTAAATAAAATAATACAGAGGTTAGCGCAGAGAAGAATAAAATAGTAGGTAATACTTGGAAAGCGAAAATAAATCCGAAAGTATCCATGTCAACTACTAATCCTTGAAATAGAAATTGACTTCCTGCTCTAGTGAAGTCAAGAACATTTACGAAAAGTTGACCTATCCATTCGAAAATTCCTTGAATAAATGGGACTTTTAAAACGCAAATAGCAATAATAAGCTGAAAACTTATTCCAATTCCTACTGTTTTCCAGTTGATGTTTTTACGATCACTACTGAAAAGAAAAGCTACGAAGATTAAAGAAATCATTCCTAAAACACCTCTCCATAAGCTTTCCATTGAGAAGCCCTGACTAGGAATAATTGTGTCAGTTGTAGTTGTTACTACTGAAGCTTCTACTGTTTTAAGATTATCTTTTTTGAAAGAGTATTTAGTTGCGTTTTCAGTAAAAACTAGAGTAGAGTCGGTATGTTCAGTGATTCGGTATCTTCTAATAGTGTCATTAGGTTGTGTGTAGTAGAAGATCAATAAATCATTTTGTAATATATAATCACCTTTAGCTTTTAAGTTGTTTTTAGCGGCTAATTGGTACTCAAACTGATTATTTTGAAGACTTAAGAAGTCAGTGTCAGAATCTATTTGAATGACGCTTGAGTCATTTTTTTTAATATCGCTGAATTGCCATTTTTGATCAATATTTTGTCCAAATGAAATAGCGCTAATTAAAATGATTAGACAAGTTAAAAAATGTTTCATATTAAGTATAAAGTATTATGAGTAATTTGGATTAACAATAAACTAACAACCACAATTAGTTTATTGTTCTCTTTTAGAAATTTGATCTCTAATTCTAGCAGCTGCCTCGTAATCTTCATTGGCTACTGCATCACCTAAAGCTTCGCTTAGCTCTTGTAAAGTTAAGTGTGAATAATTTGTTGTAGTTGTTTCTTGTTCTTCAAAAACAATATCTTCATTTAATACATCTTCAGGATCATCATCTTTGGCGGGTAAATTTAAATATATTCCAGCCTTATCTAAAATGTTTTTATAAGTGAATATTGGCGCGTTAAAACGTAATGCTAAAGCAATTGCATCAGACGTTCTAGCGTCAATAATTTCCTCTATTTTATCTCTCTCACAAATGATGCTTGAGTAGAAAACACCATCAACTAATTTATGAATAATCACTTGTTTTACAATGATTTGAAACCTGTCAGAAAAACTTTTAAATAAATCATGTGTTAGTGGTCTAGGAGGTTTTATCTCTTTTTCTAAAGCAATAGCAATTGACTGCGCTTCAAAAGCTCCAATAACAATTGGTAGTTTTCGATCACCATCTACTTCGTTTAAGATAAGTGCGTATGCGCCATTTTGTGTTTGGCTATAGGATATTCCTTTAATATTTAGTCGTACTAAACTCATCAGCATAATTAAAAAGATGTCAATTAAAATTATCAACATCAATTAGATAAAATAAAAAGAGCTATCTAAATTTAGGACGCTATTGGTCACAAATTTAGATAGCCCATATAGAGGCACAATTTATAAAAAAATTATGCGTTTTGCGCTTTAAAAGCTTTTAATTTTTCAATTAGTGTTGGAACAACTTCAAAAGCATCACCTACAATACCGTAATCAGCAGCTTTAAAGAAAGGAGCTTCAGGATCAGTATTGATAACTACTTTTACTTTAGAGGCATTAATTCCTGCTAAATGTTGGATAGCTCCAGAAATACCAATAGCAATATATAAGTTAGAGGCTACTGGCTTACCAGTTTGTCCTACGTGCTCATTATGAGGTCTCCATCCTAAATCAGAAACTGGCTTTGAACATGCTGTAGCTGCGCCAAGTATATCTGCAAGCTCTTCTACCATTCCCCAGTTTTCAGGACCTTTTAAGCCTCTTCCTGCAGAAACTACTATATCAGCATCAGCAATAGTCACTTTACCTGTAGTTTTATCTACAGCAGTTACCGTTGTTGCTAAATGAGCTTCGTTTATTGTTGCAGCAAAGTCTTCTTGAGTTGTGCTAGTTGCATTCTCTTTTAATCCAAATGCATTTTTAGCTAAAGCAATTACTTTATTGTCACTTGAAATTTCAGTAACACTAAAAGCTTTATTAGAAAAAGCAGTTCTTTTTATTTTAAAAGGAGATGTGCTTTCAGGTAATGCTATAACATTTGAAGCGTAACCTGCGTTTAAATTACTAGCTACTAAAGGAGATAAATATTTTCCGTTAGTTGTAGAGGACATTACAACAAGAGTTGCGTTTTCTTTTTCGGCAGCTTGTTTAACTACATCAGCATAAGCTCTAGCATTAAAGTTCTCTAGGCTTGGGTTAGTTACTGTTAGTAATTTATCAACTCCGTATTGAGCTAACTCATTAGTTTCTGATGCATTAATAGCTACAGCGGTAACAGTTGTTCCTAATGTTTTTGCAATTTCTTTTGCGTATGAAGCAACTTCTAAAGTTGCTTTATTGAATTTTCCGTTATTTGATTCAGCGAATATTAAAACAGACATAATTTATTATTGTTTTTTGTCATTTCCATAAATGCGGAAATTTACAATGATTTATAGTTTGATTTAGATCCCGAAACAAGTTCGGGGTAATTTAAAATTAAATTACTTTTGCTTCGTTATGTAATAAACTGATTAATTCATCAATATTATCAGGGCTAACTAGCTTTACTGCCGATTTTTCTGCAGGCTTTTCAAAACTCACAACGTTTGTTTTATATTCTAGTCCAGTAGCCTCTACAACTTGTAAAGGTTTTTTACGAGCCATCATTATTCCTCTCATATTTGGAATACGTAATTCGCTTTCCTGAACTAAACCTTTTTGACCTCCAACAACTAAAGGTAAACTTGTACTAACTGTTTCGTTACCTCCGTCAATTTCTCTTACTGCTACAGCATTGTTTCCGTCAAGTTCTAATGAAGTACATGCGTTAACAAAGTTATAGTTTGTGAATCCAGCTAACATACCAGGGACCATTCCACCGTTATAGTCTAATGATTCTTTTCCAGCAATTACTAAATCGTAATTTCCGTTTTTCACCACTTCTGCTAATTGTTTAGCTACAAAAAATCCATCTTTAGCTTCAGCGTTAATTCTTATAGCATTGTCTGCTCCAATTGCTAATGCTTTACGTAAAGTTGGTTCGGCATCGGCTCCTCCAACATTTACAACAGTTACTGTTGCTCCGTTTTGTTCTTTTAAAAACATCGCTTTTGTTAATCCAAATTCATCATTAGGATTAATTACAAATTGAACTCCGTTAGTGTCAAACTCTGTGTCACCATTAGTGAAGTTAATTTTTGATGTAGTGTCTGGAATATGACTAATACACACTAATATATTCATGATATTTATATTAAAAAGTTGAAATAATTTTATGGCACCAAATATACAGATATTTTTTAAGAATCACTATTATGCACGCACAGTAAATTTATTGATTTTTTTCGAGTATAAATTTCATGAATTGTCTATTTTTGTTTGTTATTAGAAATTAAATACTACTATTAATGAGAACAATTCAGTTTAGAGAAGCAATATGTGAGGCGATGAGTGAGGAAATGCGCAGAGATGAATCTGTGTATTTAATGGGAGAAGAAGTTGCAGAATATAATGGAGCATATAAAGCATCTAAAGGGATGTTGGATGAATTTGGAGCAAAAAGAGTTATTGATACGCCAATTGCCGAACTTGGTTTTGGAGGGATAGCTGTTGGTTCTACAATGACTGGAAATAGACCAATTGTTGAGTACATGACCTTTAACTTTTCGTTAGTAGGGATTGATCAAATTATAAATAATGCAGCAAAAATCAGACAAATGTCTGGAGGACAATATCCTTGTCCAATTGTTTTTAGAGGACCAACAGGTTCAGCAGGACAATTAGGAGCTACACATTCACAAGCATTTGAAAATTGGTTTGCTAATACACCAGGTTTAAAAGTAGTTGTACCATCAAATCCTTATGATGCAAAAGGATTATTAAAAGCAGCTATTCGTGATAATGATCCTGTAATTTTTATGGAATCTGAGCAAATGTATGGTGATAAAGGTGAAGTGCCAGATGGTGAGTATGTTTTGCCAATAGGAGTTGCTGATATAAAACGTAAAGGAACTGATGTAACTATTGTTTCTTTCGGGAAAATCATTAAGGAAGCTTATAAAGCAGCTGACGAATTAGAAAAAGATGGAATTTCTTGTGAAATTATCGATATAAGAACAGTTAGACCTTTAGATACTGCTACTATTATTGAATCTGTTAAGAAAACAAATAGGTTAGTAATTTTAGAAGAAGCTTGGCCATTTGGGAATGTAGCAACTGAAATTACATACCAAGTACAAAACCATGCATTTGATTATTTAGATGCTCCTATTGAAAAAATTAACACAGCGGATACACCAGCACCTTATTCTCCAGTTTTATTAGCTGAATGGTTGCCGAATATGAACGATGTAATCAAGTCTGTTAAAAAGGTTATGTATAGATAAACTTTTTAAGAAAATACTTATATTTGAGCTTCATTAGTACTTAAAACTAATGAAGCTTTTTATTTATATGAAGAACTTACTAACTATACTTTTAATTTTTATATCAACAATACTATTAGCCCAAACTAAAGTTAGTGGGGTTGTTGTTGATGAATACGATTATCCAGTCCCTTTTGCGAATGTGATTTTTAAGAGCTCAACTACGGGTACAATTACAGATGAAAACGGAAGGTTTTATTTAGAATCTTCTGAAAGACATCAAACACTCCAAGTATCATTCGTTGGATATGAAACCAAAAACATCAATTTAATAAAGGCGGTCACCTATAAAATGAATGTCCTTTTAAAAGAAGGAAATCAATTAAGTTCTGTAACTATTTATTCGGGTAAACAATCAAAAAAGAATAACCCAGCTATTGATATCTTAAAGAAAATTTGGGCAAATAAACGTTCAAATGGAACGAAAAAATTCAAGCAGTATCAATATGATAAGTATGAAAAAATAGAATTCGATTTTAATAACGTGGATAGCACTATGGCTAAAAGCAAGTTGTTTAAAGGGATGGAATTTATTTTCGAAAAACTAGATACCTCACGTATTACAGGAAAAACGTATTTGCCAATCTTTTTAAATGAATCGGTTTCTAAAGTGTATGGTAATAATGAAAATAATAAAAATAGAGAAGATTTAATAGGTAATAAAAATTCAGGCTTTAGTAATAATCAAACGATCATATCCTTTGTAAAGGACTTATATTCTGACTATAATGTATATGATAACTACCTTAAAATATTCGATAAAAGTTTTGTAAGTCCACTATCAAAAACAGGAGTTA